>JAIQGF010000016.1 GCA_020072845.1 Terriglobia bacterium | reverse complement strand
GCCGCGTTCCACGTCGCCTTCTCGTCAATGATCTTTTTGGCTAAAGCCTCTCGACTGCGGAGTGTAAGTCGGGCATTCTGGTGCAGGTCCATTCGGCCTTCTCCTTGGAAAGCGGATTGGTCAGCACCATCAGCTTCTCCGGTCTTGGTCGAATGGACTATTACCTGTTAGGGAACAACGTCCTGAAACTTCACACCTAAAGGCCTGCGCCCCCGGTTACCTAGTCCATCTCCGCCCTCTTCGGCGGCAGCAGGTTGGTTGCGGGGCTGAGGGGAGCGAAGACAGGCTCCAGTCGCCAGTCGCCAGGGGCCGTAAAGCAGGTCCCTCGACTCGGGCGTGCGCCGTGCCCTCCGGGAGCTCCTTCGCTGCGCTCAGGATTTCGGCAGCGTGCTCAGACGCCCGCTAAACGCCTCAACTTCGACTGCGCTCAGGGCAGGCTCTCGCTCAGGATGACAGGCGTTGAGAGAAGAGTGTCAGACAGTGACTGCGCAGGCGGCGGTGATTTCGTCGAGGATGCGGCGGGCGGCGGCGGGGGGGTCGGCAGCAGCCGTAATCGGTCGTCCCACGACAATATGGCTGGCGCCGCCGGTGATGGCCTCGGTGGGGGTGGCGGAGCGCTCCTGGTCTTGCTGAGCGGTTCCGGCGGGTCGGATGCCGGGAGTGACAATGACGAAGCCGGGGCCGAGTTCGCGGCGGATCTCTCTAACTTCGCGGGCCGAGGTCACGACGCCGTCGCAGCCGGCGGTGCGGGCCAGGACGGCGAGCCGGAGGGCTTGGTCCACGACGCGGCCGGAAACGCCGATTTCCTGGAGGTCGTCGTCGTTGAGGCTGGTTAGGACGGTTACGGCCAGGATTAGGGGCCGGGACGAAACTACCCCACCCTGTCCCTCCCCCTCTCTACGCTTCGGGGCAGGCTCCCCCGGGCGAGACAAGGGTGGGCCACCCCCAGAGGCGGAACCCACATCTGCCAAAGGAGGGCAGATGTGGGGCACCGAGGCAGCCTCGACGGCAGCCCGGAGCATCCTGAGCCCGCCGGAGGCATGGACGGTCAGCATGCGGACGCCGAGTTGGGCGGCTTGGCGGACGGCGCCGGCGACGGTATTGGGGATGTCGTGGTACTTGAGGTCGAGAAAGACGTCACGGCCGGAGGCCACCAGGTCGCGGACGACCTGTGGGCCTTCGGCCGTGAATAGCTGCTTGCCTACCTTATAAATCTGGGCCGAGTCGCCGATCGCTGCCACGATTCTACGTGCCTCGGGGGCATTGGGAACGTCAAGGGCAACGATCAGGCGCTCACGGGCGTCAGGCATGCCGTCAGTTTAAGGCAAAAAGGCCTCGTTTTGTGCGATTTCCGGGGCTGGCTCCAGAATATCGAGCCTTACAGGCTCGACGCCATGGCCGCTAAGCCCGATCGTGCGAGCCGCCCCGTAGGACAGGTCGATGATCCGGGACTTGGGCATGGGGCCGCGGTCATTGACCCGGACGACGACGGTTTCGCCGTTCCTCAGGTTGGTGACCTGGACCATGGTGCCCAGGGGCAGATGCCGGTGGGCCGCGGTGAACTGATACATGTTAAAGGGTTCGCCGCTGGCGGTGGCCTTGCCGTGGAAGTAGCGTCCGTACCAGGAGGCGGTGCCTACCTGATAGGGCTTCTGCGGGTTCGGCCGGAGTCTGGAGGCGGTGTTACTCTGAACGTACTCTATGGGGTGCGTGTTGTTCCGGGATGCCGCCTCCAGGCCGGTGATCAAAACTACGACCACCAGGATGTTGGACAGTACTCGTCGCATTGTCACCTCGTGCGTTCTATAGTCGTCCCTCCCCCGAGAAACGATCGTCAAAGGCTAGCAGACCAGGGGGGAATGTCAACCCGGGGACCCGGCAATCCGGGCCACGGTGTTCCCTCTTGAGACTTAGCGGCGGCGACGAGGCGGCGGGCGCAGGAGGGCTCCTGGGAGGGTACTAGTCTGATTCCCCCTGCTGTCTAGGACTTAGAAGTGTGGATTTGAGGGGTAGTTGACGGGTTAAGAGCGATTTCGGTTGTGTGTCAAATTGATACGCATGTTAGTACCGTGACCTTCGTGTAGACTCCTGCCATGCCAGAGTCGAGGCCAACGGTGCTAAGCATAGCCGGCTATGACCCGTCGTCGGGAGCGGGCGTCACGGCCGACATCAAGACCATTGCCGCCCACGGGTGCTTTGGGGTGACGTGCATAACGGCATTGACGGTGCAGTCCACCCAGGGGGTGCGGCGGGTGCAGGCGGTGGAGGGGCGGCTGGTGGCGGAAACGTTGGAAGAGCTGGCGAACGACATTGGGGTGTCGGCGGTCAGAATCGGGATGCTGGCCTCAGGGGAGGTGGCGGAGGCGGTGGCGGAGTTTCTGGGGCGAGCGCGGCTTCAAAATGTGCCCGACCCACCTCTGCCAAATTCGGGCAGATATGGGGCACCGTGGGTGGTGCTGGACCCGATTTTGCGGTCGTCGTCGGGGACGGATTTGCTGGATGAGCGGGGAATCGAGGTGGTGCGGACCAGGCTGATCCAACTGGCGGACGTGGTGACCCCAAATATGGAGGAAGCGGCAGCGCTCAGTGGAGTGAAGGTACAAAGCCTGTTTGGGATGAAGAAGGCGGCGGCGAAGCTGCAGGAAATGGGAGCACGGGCGGTCGTGATTACGGGCGGGCACCTGAAGGAGCCGGTGGATTTGCTGAGCGTCGGGCGAAAACAGATGGAGTTTGCGGGGAAGCGGATCGAGTCCAACGCAACCCACGGCACGGGGTGCGCGTTTGCGACGGCGCTGGCGTGCAACCTGGCGCGCGGAATTGATCTGAAGGATTCAGTGCGGGCGGCGGGACAGTATGTGCGCCGGGCGATCGCGCGGGCGTATCCGGTGGGGCGGGGGAAGGGGCCGATCAATCATCTGTATGGGATGAGAGAGGCGTGAGAGTTGTGAGCCCCAGCGCACGCGGTTAGCGCGCGTCGGTTTTCTTGAGCAGGATGCCGGCCAGGAACGCGGCAGCGCCCGCGAGCAGCCACTCGATGCGCCAGATCTGGACGGCCTGCCAGTCCTGGAAGGTCGCAGCGGTGAACATGAAGCCGGTGACGATAGCGGCGATGACGCACCCCATGCCGGCGATGAAGGCGATCAGGGAACCGGGGGACAGGCCCAGGGCTTCACGAATGCGGGTGAAATCCAGAATCTGGGCCCAGCGGCCGGTCGTGCCGGAGCCGGCCAGCGTTTCGCGCTCGGAGCCGCAGACATGGCAGAACCGGGACCCCATGATGAATTCGCTGCCGCACTGAGCACAGGTAAGCTGGCCGCGCATGGCCGACGGCGCTTCCATGGCGTTGGTGGGCTGCGCCGGTCGGCGCCAATATTCGTGCTCGACGTTGTGTACTGCTTCCGACATCACATCCTCCATCCCCAATTAATTTGCTGGCAACTGACGCACCAAAGTGGCAGGACAGGAACCTGCTGTTTATCAATGAGCTGCGGCAGCGCTGCAACCGGGAAAAAATTGCGCTCAAGCAGAATTTACGCGGAGGTCGAAAGGAGTACTGAGTGAGTTGCGAGTTGCGAGTTGCGAGTTGTGAGCGAAAGCCGGAGTACGGCAGGGTGAAGAGGCCCGATTCGTCGCAACGAAATGCAAAAGGCGGGATTCCGGAATTCGAAACTCAGAACTGAAGCATGCCGTTTTAGTACCTCTGCGAAGCGGGGACGTTTGTACCTGCTTTTGGCCGGCGGCGCCCATCAGGTAAACTGCGCAAAGGCCACAGCGATGAGACCTTATTGGCGCCCGTGCGGCGCTCGCGATATCGGGGGCAAGCTCTGCACGATCGCCATTATTCTGTTGGTTACGGCGGGCGCGGCACGGGCCGGCAGCGCGCCCTCGGGCATTGCCAACCTGAAATTCCGGCCTGACGACGCCAACACGCGCAGCGGCTTCGAACATCTCTACAACCTGGAATATGACCAGGCGGTACGTGAGTTCGAGCTGGCCCTGAAGGCGCACCCGGACGACGCGTTTACCACCAATCACCTGTTGTCAAGTGTGCTGTTCCGCGAACTGTTCCGGATTGGGGCGCTGGACACCGAGCTATATTCCAAGAACAGCTTTCTGACCAGCAAGCAATTTCCGATGGACCCGAAAATCCAGGCGCAAATCAAGAGCCTGATGGAGCGGGCGTTCCAATTGGAAGACGTGCGGCTGAAGGCCAACCCTAACGACGCGGACGCGTTGTACGCGCGCGGCGTCACGCGGGCGACGAGGGCACTGTATATCGGGCTGGTGGAGAAGGCGTGGTTCGCGGCGCTGCGGAGCGCAGTGGGAGCGCGACGCGATCACGAGCGCGTACTGGAGCTGGACCCCAAGTTCACCGACGCGAAGATGGTGGTCGGGATCCACAATTACGTGATCGGCAGCATTAATTTTGCGATCAAGCTGGCGGCCTCGATCGTGGGGCTGAGCGGCAACAAGCACAAGGGAATCGAGTACCTGTACGCGGCCGGGCAGGGCGGCGGAGAGACCTCGGTGGACGCGCGCATCGCGCTGTCGTTGTTTTTGCGGCGCGAGCAGAGATATCCGGAGGCGCTGAAGCTGGTGGGGCAACTGGAGTCGGAGTTCCCGAGGAATTTTCTTTTCCGCCTGGAAAACGCCAACCTGATGAATGCGGCCGGGCATGGAGCGGACGCGGTGGCCGCCTACCGCAAGCTGCTGGACGACAGCAAGGCGGGGATGTTTGCCGAGTCGAGGATGGAGATGGCCTACTACGGCATGGGCGAGGCGCTGCGCGGACAACACGATTTTCAACGCGCGGCCGAGGCCTACGACACGGTGCAAGAGTACAGCGCCGCCGATCCCGATCTGCGGCAGCGCGCCGAATTGGCGGCGGGTGAGATGTACGACATCCTGCACAACCGCGAACAGGCCCTGCGGCGCTACCAGGCGGCGATCGCGGCGGCGGGAGACCCGGAACGGGCGGAACTGGCGCGGAAGAGGATCAAGCAGCCGTACCGGGAATAAGTAGTCGTCAGTCTTCAGTCGTCAGTCTTCAGGCGTGTGGCGCTCGAATTTGTTTTCCCAGAGGACTTTCGGAATTGGCTGTTGCTGACGACTGAAGACTGACGACTGAAGACTGCTGCGGGAACCTTTTGCGCAACGGAGTCGTATCTATTCCATAGAGGGAAAGTTTGGGGAGCGCGCCATGTACTGCAACTATTGCGGAAAAGTCATTCAGGATGACGCCAATGTCTGCGCCTACTGCGGCAAACGCGTGGGCGCGGTGGTGGCGCGGCGGAAACTGGTGCGGCCGAGAACGGGCCGTAAGATCGCCGGAGTGTGCGCCGGGTTCGCGGAATATTTCGATCTCGACGTGACCCTGATCCGGCTGGTGTGGCTGATCGCGGGCATTCTGATGCTGCCGTTCTGGGTGATCGGATACATTGTCGCGTGGATCGTGGTTCCGGAAGCGCCGGAGCTGGTCGCGATCGTGCCGGCGGGAGCGCCCGTGTCGACCCAGCAGGGTTGACCTCCAGGCTTTGGGCCTTAGGCGTTAGGCTTGTGGCGTAAAACGTTGAACCCAAAACCCAAAGCCTAAAACCTAACGCCTTTCTATTTCATGCGCGTACGAAGCTCCGACACCGAAATTTCTTACCATGTCATGGGCAAGGGCCCGGACGTGGTCCTGCTGCATCCTTTTCCCGCTCATCACGGGGTGTGGGCGCCGGCGGCGTTGTTGCTGGCGTCGCGCTACCGGCTGGTTCTGCCCGACCTGCGCGGGCACGGCGAATCGGGCGTGGGCGAAGGCCCGGCGAGCATGGAGAAGCACGCCGCCGATATCGCGCGCCTGATCGATGACCTCGGGATGCGGAAGGCGGTTTTTGCCGGCGAGTCCATCGGGGGATACATCCTGTTTGAATTCTGGCGGCGGCATCGGGAGCGGGTCTCGGCGCTGATACTGTGCAACACCAAAGCCGGCGCGGACAACGAAGAAGCGCGCACCAACCGGCTGCGATCGGCCGAGGACGTGGAAAAACGCGGCGTCGAGCCGTTCATCGAAAGCATGATTCCGAAACTGCTCGGGCAGACGACGCGCAGCAACCGCCCGGACCTGGTGGAGACGGCGCGCGCGATGATGATGAAGATGACGCCCGCCGGCGTGGCGGCGGGGCAGCGCGGCATGGCGGCGCGTCCTGATTCGGTGGCGACGCTGGCCACGATCGATGTTCCCACGCTGCTGATCACCGGCGATGAAGACGTGCTGACCGGCGCCGGAGAGGCCGAGTTGATGCAGCGGCACATTCACGGCAGCGCGATGACGGTGATTCCGCGCGCCGGACACTACGCCGTCTTCGAGCAGCATGAGGAAGTGGCGAGAGTGCTGCGGCAGTTTCTGGACTCGCAGTCACACTGATTGCGGAACTGCAGAATTGCGGAATTGTCGTTGAATATCAATTCGGCAATTCGGCAGTACCGCAATTCGGCAATGTTAGAATTCCCCCCATCATGGTGGAAGCCTTTCTCGTTCCCGCAAACACCACGGTCACCGCCAAGGGCGACGGCGCCGCCGTGGACATCAGCGCGGCGCAAAGCCGCGTCTTCCTGGTGACGCTGAACATCAGCAACGTGATCGAGCAGGAGTCGCTCGATCTCAGCATTTTCGGCTCCAGCGACGGCACCACCTGGGGCGCCAAGGCGCTGGGCGCGTTCCCGCAAAAGTTTTATCGCGGGCAGCACCCGCTGCTGCTCGACCTGACGCAGCAGGCGGAGGTCAAATTCCTGCGTGCGCATTGGGAAGTGAACCGCTGGGGGCGCGGCGTGGAGACGCCGATGTTCGAGTTCGCGGTGGCGGTGAAAGAAGTCCCGGCAAACGTGTTGCGGGAGACCGCGGGCGCGAAATCCTGATGCCGGGGTGCGGCGGCAGGCAACTCGCGTGACCACGGGCGCGAGCGGCAGCACGATGAAAAACGAAAATCCAGTGATCGTCCGTCCGGCGCGCAACATCCGCGGCAGCGTAGCCCCGCCCGGCGACAAGTCCATTTCCCACCGCTACGCCATGCTGGGCGCCATCGCCCGGGGACAGACGCGATTGAAAAACTTTTCCTCGGGCGCCGACTGTGCCAGCACGCTGGCCTGCATGGCAGCGCTGGGCGCGGGGATCGAGCGCGGCGCCGAGGGCGCGGTCGAGATCAACGGCGGCGCGCTGCGCGAGCCCAGGCAGGCGTTGGACTGCGGGAATTCCGGCTCCACCATGCGCATGCTCTCCGGCATTTTAGCCGGACAGGATTTCACCAGCGAAATGGTGGGCGACGAATCGCTGTCGCGCCGGCCGATGCGCCGCGTGATCGAGCCGCTGCAACGAATGGGCGCGCGCATTGACTCGCGCGATGGCTGCGCGCCGCTGCGGATTCATGGTGGGGGCTTGCATGCGATCGAATACCAGGTGCCGGTGGCCAGCGCGCAGGTGAAATCGGCGGTGCTGCTGGCCGGCCTGTTTGCCGAGGGCGAAACCTGGGTCGAGGAGCCGCTGCCGACGCGGGACCACACCGAAGTGGCGCTGGAGGCATTCGGCGCGAAGCTGCGGCGAGCGGAGAATCGCGCCGCCATCACCGGCGGGCAACAGCTAAAGGCGATCGAGGCGGAAGTGCCCGGCGATGTTTCCTCGGCCGCTTTTTTTCTCTGCGCCGCAGCGCTGTTTCCGGAGTCGGAGCTGATCGTGGAGCGCGCGCTGCTGAACCCGACGCGCACGGCGGTGATTGACGTGCTCAACCTGCTGGGCCTGCGAACGCTGCTGCTCGATGCCGAGGACCGCCACGGGGAACTGAGCGGCACGATTCGCGCGCTGGGCGGCCGATTGCGCGGCACCATCATTGACGGTGCGGACACGGCGGCGCTGATTGACGAGCTGCCGGTGCTGGCCGCGATCGGGCCTTACACGGAAGACGGCATCGAGATCCGCGACGCGCGCGAGTTGCGGGTAAAGGAAAGCGACCGCATCGCCGCCGTGGCCTCGAATCTGCGCACCATGGGCGCTCGCGTGGAAGAGCGCGAGGACGGACTGCTGGTGCCCGGCGGACAAACGCTGCATGGCGCGGAGATCGAGTCGCACGGCGACCATCGCATCGCCATGGCGTTCGCCATCGCCGCCTTGCGCGCCGAGGGAGAGACCATCATTCACGGGGCGGAAGCGGCGCGGATCTCGTATCCGGAGTTCTTCGAAGCGCTGGAGAAAATTACCCAGCGCTAGCCGGAGGCGCTGCTGCCGGCGCCCGCCTTGGCGCGAAATGTTTCTGCTAGACTGATAGCAGCGTGGGCGCGTAGCTCAGTTGGTAGAGCAATGCCCTTTTAAGGCATGGGTCGCAGGTTCGAATCCTGCCGCGCTCACCACTCATAATTGAGTTACTTGTTTATTGAGGTCCTTCGCGCCGGAGCGCTCAGGATTTCCCTTCGCCTTCGCTCAGGGCAGGCTCCGCGGGCTCGCCCCCTCGCTGCGCTCCGGGTTGCACCCGCTCCGCGCCTCACGCTACTCGGAAATCTGTTGGCGGAGGCGACGCGAGAGGCTGACGGCGACGGAACGATAGAAGCGCGCTCCGAGGTGCGGGTAGAGATCGAACAGCTCGTGCAAGGCGGCCCACGAGATCGAATAGACCTCGCCAGCCTCATCGGCCACCACGGTGGCGCTCGGCTTGGCTCCTTCCAGGAAAGCCATCTCGCCAAGGATTTCGCCGGCGCAAACCGACGCGATTTGCCAGCCACGAGAACTGACGATGCTGGCCGACCCCTTAACCACGAAGATGACGTTGGGATTCTGTTTGTTGAGCTCGATCAGGTGGTCGCCTTGGGCGAAGGACCGGCGCGTGGCCTTATCCAGGATCAGAGCCCAGTCGTTCGGCGTAACGAACTCCAACCGGTTTCTTGCCGCCTGCAGAACAGCAAGAAATTCCTTCGTTTCCGCTCGCTGATCCTTTAGCATGCGCAATCCCTTTCCAATTGGCAATGCGGCTGCTGCAGGCCGGAGCGGGGTAGGAAGCCGGCGGCTGGATGGCGGGTTCTACTGCAAGCTGAAACCTAGCCCCTGCGGTCCCGATATGTCGCGCACCATGGCACGCGCTCGCACCACGACACTTCCAATCTCTCGCACCTCGAAAGTGTGGAGCTCCGGGTCGCATTTGAGGATGGGTCGGAGCATGGCTTTGATTTCCGGGTAACACTCCCGGTTAAACCTCGCAGCATCTGCTGTGGATTCCCAGACGCTCACGCCCAACACCACCTGACCTCGCAGTTCTACGAACGCCGTAACGCATCCCGCCTGCGCTTTAACGATGCGAAGCACAGTCTCTTCCACGGCCCGTACGAACTGTGAAGCGGCGTCGGATGCGGGCGCGTACTCAACCACACGGGCAAACATCGGGGCACTCCATGCACCAGAACGTGTGCATCATACACCTGCCCGGAAAGAGTGCAACTAGAAACTCACAGCCCCCGGAGGGCATTGGCCGCAACGCAGGCCGGACGGGATTACCCCCTAAGGTGGGGCCTAGAATAAATAGGTGAGGAGCATTCGCAGGCTGGCCTTTTCCGCTGCGCCGGGCTTCCAAGTCCCGCCGCAGTAAGGGCACGAAAAGGCTACTTCGTCACGGCCCAATGTGGTCCTCAATTCCTCCGGCTTCCACTGTATCCTCACCCGCTTTGCACATTGCGGGAGCGGACAATTCGTGAAGATAGTTGCGACTTTTGCTGGACCCCGCACCGTTGTGTCCCCACGGCTGCTTCGCAAGTAGCGCCTACTCGCGTCGGGCCGAAAAACTACCTTCGCCCGCCCCAATGATCAATATATCGATCCTGCGACTCGCTGCCGCAAGTGGTTCGTGTGATTCTGTCACTTTTGTGCGCCCGAGGTCAGGAAAATCACCGGCAGGTTCGATTTCTGGATGAGCGCGTTCAGCGCGGGCACGTCGGTGTTCAGAATCTGCCTCCATTGCGCCAGCGCGGCGTCGAGCTGCCGGCTGAGTTCGTCGAACACGGCATAAGACTGCTGCGTGGGCGCGGCGTCGGCGCTTTCGACGGTCTGCTGCAACAGCAGCAGCTTGTTGTTGACCCGGACCGGGTAGTTCAGCGGGTCTTCGCTGGCCTTTGATCTGGTCTGCGCGATCTCCTCTTCGACGGGCGTGACCTTCTTCTCCAGCGCCTCGGCTGCGGCGAGCAATTCCTTGGCGCGAGCGTCTTTTTCGTAGCGCTCTTTCAGCTCCGCCAATTGCGTGCGCAGGTCGCGCATCTGGTTGACCGCGTCGTTGGCCTGGCGGGTGCGGCGCGCGATCTCGGTGGCCAGTTCAAACTGCTTCGCGAGGTCGGCGGGCGTGGCCGGCACGCGCGGATCGGGCTTGACTTCCAGCGGGACGGAGTACGGCTTGTCCGCGACCGTAAGCCGCGCCGTGTACGTACCGGGAATTGCCAGCGGACCGCGCGGACGCCCTCCCCATTGCGCCAGCCCGGGTACGTTGGCAGGAGCTGCGTAACGCAGGTCCCAGGTGAAGCGATTCATGCCGGCCTTGACCGGCAGCTTGGGCGAAGCGGGGGGCGTGAACTCCTCGAACTCGCTTTCGGTTTCGGCGGCTTGGCGCTTCTTTTTCTCTTCCTGGCTGGAATACTTGCGCACCAGCTTGCCTTGCGCATCGAGAATTTCCAGCGTTACCTCGCCCTGCGGCGCGGACTTGAGGAAGTAATCGAGCACGACCGGCGAGGGCGGGTTGTGGCCTACGGGCGCCTGCGAAGGAATCTGGAAACCGCGGCCGCGCTGGCGAAATGCCGGAGCGGGCTTGTAGAGGTACACGTCGGCATGGGCCGCGGACGCGAGTTCGCGCAGCGGGGCAATGTCGTCCAGGCTCCAGAAGGCGCGGCCATGGGTGGCGATCACCAGGTCATTGTTCTTGACCACCAGGTCGTGAACCGGGACGTCCGGCAGGTTGAGCTTCAGCGGCTGCCAGTGCGACCCATCGTCCCACGATATAAATAGGCCGCTCTCGGTGCCGGCGTAGAGCATGTCCTTGTTGACCGGGTCCTGGCGAACGGCGTGGACGAAGGACCCGGCAGGAATGCCGCTGACGATCCTCGTCCAGGTCTTGCCGAAGTCGTGGGTGGCGAAGATGTAGGGCGCGAGGTCGTCGAGGCGGTGGCGGTCCACCGCGACATAGGCGGTGGCGGCGTCGCTGGGCGAGGCGTCAATCAGGCTGACGGTGCCCCACTCGGGCAGGTCTTTGGGCGTGACGTTCTGCCAGGCGCCGCCGTCGTCGCGGGTGAGGTGGAGGAGGCCGTCGTCGCTGCCGGCCCAGATGACACCCTTCTGCAGCGGCGATTCGGCGACGGCAAAGATGGTGCCGTAATACTCGACGCTGGTGTTGTCCTTGGTGATGGGGCCGCCGGAAGGGCCTTGCCGGGTCTTGTCGTTGCGGGTGAGGTCGGGGCTGATGGCCGTCCAACTGTGGCCCATGTTGGTGCTGCGGAAGAGCACGTTGGCGCCGTGATAAAGCACGTTGGCATCGTGCGGCGAGAGCGCGATGGGCGCGGTCCACTGGAAACGGTACTTCAGTTGCGCCGCGCCCCAGCCCATGGGATTGTCGGGCCAGGGATTCACGTCCTGCAATGCGCCCGTGGATTTGTTGTAGCGCGTGATCAGGCCGTCGTAGGAGCCGGCAAAGACGATGTTGGGATCGGGCGGGTAGGGAACCACGAAGCCGGCCTCGCCGCCGCCGACGGCGTACCAGTCCTCACGATCTATCGTGCCACGATCTGTGCTGCTGGCGATGGCGACGGTGGAATTGTCCTGCTGCGCGCCGTAGACGTAGTAACGGAAGCGGTTGTCGGTGGCAACGTGGTAGAACTGCGCCGTCGGCTGGTTATTGAGCGTGGTCCAGGTTTTCCCAAAGTCGGTGGAGATGGTGGCGCCGCCGTCATTGCCCTCGATCATGCGCTGCGGATTGTCAGGATCGATCCACAGGCCGTGCGTGTCGCCGTGGGGCGCGCGGATTTGCGTCCACGTCTTGCCGGCGTCGGCGGAGCGGAACATGCCGACGTTGAGCATGTAGACGGTGTCGGCGTTTTTCGGGTCGGCGAAAATGTGGCCGTAGTACCAGGAGCGCTGGGTGAAACGCGCGTCGCCCGAGACCTTGGTCCAGTTTTCGCCGCCGTTGTCGGAACGATAGATGCCGCCCTGCTCGGCCTCGATGACGGCGTAAATGCGATCGGAGTTCGCGCCCGACACGACGACGCCGATGCGCCCCAAAACGCCCTTCGGCAGCCCGTTTCCGGTGAGCTGCTTCCAGGTTGTGCCGCCGTCGCTGGAGCGATACAGGCCGCTGCCCGGGCCGCCGCTGACCAGTTCCCAGGGAGAGCGGCGGGCTTCGTACAGGGCGGCAAAGATCAGGTTGGGATTGTTGGGATCGAAGGAAAGGTCAATCGCGCCGGTCTTGTCGTCCTTATAGAGGACCTTCTGCCAGGTAGCGCCGCCGTCGGTGGTGCGAAAGACGCCGCGCTCCGCGTTGGGACCAAACGCGTGACCGAGGGCGGCGACAAAGACGATGTTGGGATTGTGCGGATCGACAAAGATGCGGCCGATCTGGCGCGTGTCTTCGAGGCCGACATGCTGCCAGGTGCGGCCGCCGTCGAGCGACTTCCAGACGCCGTTGCCGTAAGTGATGTCGCCGCGAATGCAGGCTTCGCCGGTGCCAACGTACAGCATGCTTGGATTCGAGGGCGCGACCGCGATTGCGCCCACCGACCAGAACGGTTCTTTGTCGGACATTGGCTGCCAGCTAGCGCCGCCATCAGTGGTCTTCCACACGCCGCCGGCGACCGCGCCGAAGTAGTAGGTGTTGGGCTGGCCGGGAACGCCGGTCACCGCCAGCACGCGCCCGCCGCGGAAGGGGCCGATCAGCCGCCACTTCATGCCGTCGTAAAGGGTTTCGCTGAACTGTGGTTGCGGGGCTTGCGCCTTTGCCGACGGGGCGTTCGGCGCGGGCGTTTTTTTCTGCCGCTGCGCGGCGGCGGGTGCAGCAATGATGGCGATGGCGAACAACAAGGCGGCCAGTTTGTTCACGGGAGCTTCTCCTCTGAGGGGCAAAAAAGAAGCGCGATTATAGCAGCGCACGATGTAAGGATCCGGTGTGGAACGCGGAAAAGCATAGATCCTGAGCACGCCAAACCCGGGCGTGCTCAGGACGACGCCATCGTGGAATTTAGCGGGCGCTAGTCGGCGGCGGCGGCGCCGAAGTAGGCGGGATAGCGGCGCGCCCATTTTTTCTTCTCGCGATAGGAGCGCGCCAGCTCCATGTAGATGCCGAGGTCGCGATCAAGATCGGATTGGGTGCCATCGAAATAGAAGTTGCGGATGGGAATCCCGCCGTAGTCCTTGCTCAGTTTAGGGTAGATGGCTTCGCTGACGATGCCGTTCATGCAGGTGAAGGGGCTGATGTCGATGATGCCGTCGGCGCCGTGCTTGGCCAGGTAGGCGGCCTTGCCGACGCTCAGCACCATTTCGCCCATGACGCCGGAAACGGGCAGGTAGGGCTCGGCGAGGCGCAGCACTTCGTCGATCGGCGGCTCTTCGTAGCCGATGCCGTCCTCATGGAAGGGCGCGGCGAGGGCGTGCTCGTCACCCATCTGGATGTGATCGCGCAGCAGCGTCTTGCCCATTTCCAGGGACCAGTTGCGGCCGCACAGCTTGAGGTGGCGCGCCTGTTCGGAGTTGGTGTAGGCGATCCACTCCATGATGTCGCTCAGCCAGGACTCGGCCCCGTAGCTCTCCAATTTGCGAACCAGGTCGTCGTTGCTGAAATTATTCAGCCGGCAAAAGATTTCGCCGACCACTCCGATCAGCGGCAGGTTGCGCTCGTAACGGGCGGGAACGCGGCGGAAGCGTTCGCGGGCGCGTTCCATCGAGGCCACGATCTGCTTGAGCTGGCACTTGGTGTCGGCGCAACTGTTCTCGATGGTGGTGCAGAGGTCGGCCAGGGATTGGTCGAAGGCGCGGTCGGCGTCGCCGGCGGTGACTTCGTACGGGCGCGCTTTGAGCAGCGCCTTGCGCAGCAGGTCGGCCGCCACCAGCGCCCGCCACGACGCGCGCATGAAAGCACCCGCGATATCGCCGATGTCGCTGTAGCCGTTCTTGCTGGTCGGCGAAAAGACCTGCACGTCGGGGTAGCCGGCCTCGTCCAGGAGCTTGCGCAGGAAGGGCGCGTACTGGCCGAAGCGGCAGGGGCCGTCGGCGGTGGCCATGAAGAACACGGTCTGGCGCGGATCGAAGGCGGGCTGCTCGACAATGCGCAGGAAGTCACCAACGGTGACTTTCGCCGGGTAACATTCGTCGCCCGCGGTGTGCTTGGCGCCCAGTTCGCGCGTGCGCTCGTTGGAGGGCGGCGTGGGGGCGGCGTCAATACCGAGCCAGCGGAACACGCTCGCAAAGGCCTCCACGCTGCCCTGCGCCATGGCGGGAATGTAGACTTTTTTTCCGGCCAGCGGATTGGCGGCGCCGATCTTGCGGGTTAGGTGGTGATGGCGGAGCATCGCAGGAATCCTTTGCTGTCGAGATAGGCTTCGCAACGGGTGATGAAGCCGGCGTCGTTGGAGTGCCCGTCGAATTGCAGCACCAGGCCGGGTTTTCCGGCGGCGTCGTTCATGAACGACTTGATGTAGGAATCGGGGCCGCACTTGAAATTCGAGATGTACACCACGTGCAGGTTGCGGCGGCGGCGGGTGATGCGCGCCGCGGCCAGAATCCTGCGCCCGGAGTTCCAGTACATGTTCGGGTTGACTTCGGTGATGTCCTCCTGTTCCAGGGGGAGGAAATCCATGGGAATGACATTGGCGCCGTACTGCGCGCGCAGCTTGCGCGGGATGTCGCAGTTGATGCTGCGGTCGTAGAGGTTGTAGGAGCGTCCGACCAGCACCAGCGCGGGTTCGCCGGTGCGCTCGACTTCGCGGAGCGCGTGCGCACCCGCTTCCAGCAACTGGTCGGTAAACGCGCCCTGAGCCGCGTAGGCGGCGGTAACGGCGCGGTCGGACATGCGGCGCGAAATACCGAGCGTCTTGGCGAACTCTGCCAGTTCCTTTTCCACGTGCTTGCGCCCGTAACGGAAGTTGACGGTGGGCACCAGGAACTTGGCGCGCGCGGCCTCCATCTGCGGGATGGCGCGCACCACGAAGGGCAGCGTCTGGCTCCACGGGCAGAGGTGCGATTCTTGCGCCGGCTGCTCGGAATATTCGTTGAGCGCGTTGGGCAGCAGAACGTAATCCACGCCGGTTTCCAGCAGCTTCTGCACGTGCCCGTGCGCCACCTTCACCGGGAAGCAGGGCTGCGCGATGGCCAGTTCATCGCCGCTGGCCGCGATCACCGGGTCGGTGCGCGGCGAGACCACCACGTCAAACCCCAGCTCCTGGAGGTACGCGCACCAGAAGGGAAACTTGTCGTAGAAGAACATGGTGCGCGGCACGCCGACTTTCTTGCGGTTGCCGGCGGGCGGCTTGAGGACCTGCTCGAGGACTTTGTCGCGGTATTCGACCAGGTCAGCGACCACCGGTTTGCGGTCGGTGCGGGCGCGCTTGCGGAATTTGTCGGAACACTTGTCGCCCCAGTAGGTGCGCTGGCCCTCGACGTTGAATTCCTTGATGTCGCAGAAATTGGAGCAAGCCTTGCAAACGAACTCGCGGGTTTTGTAGTCCACCCGGTCGAGGTGGTAGCCGCGGAATTTGCTGGCCGGCCGGCCGCGCTGCTGCATGACCTCCTGCGCGATCAGGGCCATGCCGATGGCGCCGATCACGCCGTTGTGCGGCGGCACGATGATGCGTTTGGCGAGAATTTGCGAAAACGCGGCGGCGACCGCGTCGTTGTAAGCGGTGCCGCCCTGGAAGAAGATGACGCCGCCGATCTTGCGGCCGCGCACCACGCGGTTCAGGTAATTCAGCGCGACCGAGTAGGCCAGGCCCGCCGCCAGATCGCCAACTTCGGCGCCTTTCAGCAGCAGGCTGGTGACGTCGCGCTCCATGAACACGGTGCAGCGCTCGCCCAACCGCGCCGGCTTGCTGGAAGCCAGCGCCATCTGCGCGAACTCATCCTTGATCGAGATGCCGAGCTTCTCCGCCTGCTCTTCCAGGAACGATCCGGTGCCGGCGGCGCACGCTTCGTTCATGGTGAAGTCCACGACCACGCCGTCGTCAATGCGGATGAACTTGGAATCCTGGCCGCCGATTTCGAAGATGGTGTCCACGCGCTCCATGCCGAGGCGATCGGAGACGTGCATGGCGCCGGTCTTGTGGGCGGTGATTTCATCGTTGACAGTGTCGGCGCCGACCAGTTCGCCGATCAATTCGCGACCCGACCCGGTGGTGCCCACGCCGAGAATGTTGAGGCGGTCGCCGAGCACCTGCTCGATTTCCGCGAGTCCGGCGTTCACAACCTCAATGGGGCGGCCCTGGGTGCGCAGATAAATTTCGTGCAGCAGGTTGCCATGCGTGTCGATGGCGACCAGGTTGGTGCTGACGGAGCCGATATCAATGCCGAGGTAGGCGTCAATCTTTCCTTCGGCGGGCAGTGCCACATCGGCGACGCGATCGCGAAGCAGCAGGACGTTGTCCATGGACAGCACTTCGGAGCAGGCGAAGGTCTGTTTGCCGGCGTGCTGGCGCAGTTGGTGAATGCGCTTGAAGGAACGCTTGCGCACCTCGACGCTCTCGAAGATGGCGGCGCCCAGCGCGCCCAGCCAGCAGTAGTACTCGGGGACAATGAAATCGTCGTCGCTGAGTTGGAAGGCATCGCGCATGGCGTTGCGCACGCCCTGATTGAGCGCGACGCCGCCGACGAATGCCACCGGCGGCATTACCTGCTTGCCCTTCACGATTGCCGATTTGAAATTGCGCGCCACCGCGTCGCACAGGCCGCGCAGGATCTGGTCGGTGGTGTAGCCCTTTTGCTGCGCGTGGATCATGTCCGACTTGGCAAAAACCGAGCAGCGTCCGGCGATCCGCGCCGCGCAACTGGCGCCGCACGCCGCCGGCCCGACTTCTTCGACGTTATAGAGAAGACGCGTGGCCTGCTGGTCAATGAACGATCCGGTGCCGGCGGCGCAATCGCCGCTCGACTGGTAATCCACGATGCCGAGGTATTTCGATTGCGCGCTGGGCTCCAGGCGGATGTACTTCGAGGTCTCGCCGCCCATCTCGAAAACGGTGCGCACGCCGGGATAGAACTCGCGCACGCCCTTGGCGACGGCGCGGAATTCGTTCTCGAAATAGATGCCCAGGACTTTGGCGATCAACTCGCTGCCCGAGCCGGTGACGCGGATGCCTTCCACCTTTTCTTCCGGCACGTGCTCGTAGAACTCCTTGAGCAGGTCGAAGGTGGACTGCATCGGGCTGCCCTGGATGCGGCGATAACGCGAGAGCGCGAGCGGGCGTCCGGCCAGCGCGGTGGCGGCAGGGAACTCGGCGTGGAAGAAGCCGTCCGGGTTTTTCGTGGTCAGGCGACCGAGCAACTCATGGTCGCCCGCGGCGCCGATGGCGGCCAGCTTGAGGCTGACGGCGCCGATGTCCAGTCCGATGTTGATGCCCATGCAAGATAAGGAGTTAAACCCCGCATGTCTCCAGGGTCTGTGACCGTGCTCACCTACTCCTGTGAGGCGGGATCACACGAGGTGCGAAAAGCGGGACCGAACCGGAACCAGCGAGCAGCGAATGGGAAAATGGTGTGGCGAACGGAATTGGGAGGAAGGCGAAATTATTTGCGTTTTCACCACCGAGTCACCGAGGGCACCGAGATTCACCGAGAATTCCTTCTTCTCGGCGCGCCGCGGTGATCTCGGTGGCTCGGTGGTGAAAATGGACGGGAATGGTTGTTATTTCTTGCCGGCGGTGGCATCTGCTTCCGCTGCATCCTCCGCCGGACCTGCGGCTTTCTCCGGGCGGAGCAGGGGGAAGAGGATGACGTCGCGGATGGAGCGCGAGTCGGTCAATAACATCGTGAGACGATCAATGCCCAGGCCGTAGCCGGCGGTCGGGGGCATGCCGTAGGAGAGCGCGCGGACGTAGTCGTTGTCCACTTCGGCCATGGCTTCCTGGTCGCCGGCGGCGCGGGCGCGGACCTGGTCCTGGAAGCGACGCAACTGCTCTTCGGGATCGTTCAGCTCGCTGAAGGCGTTGCCGACCTCCAGGCCTCCGATGAAGACCTCGAAGCGCTCGACCCAGCCGGGCTCGTCGCGCTTGTCTTTCGACAGCGGCGAGACGGACTTGGGGAAGTCGTAGAGGATCGTCGGCTGGAAGAGCATTTTTTCGGCGACCGCTTCAAACAGCGCGACGGTGGTCTTGCCGAAATCGGCGGCGTCGAACTCGACGCGCTCGATTTCCTCGCGGCCCACGCCGTCGAGTCGCTCGCGCTCGCCAATCACCTCGCCGCGGACGGAGTTGAGGCGAGTGACGGCCGCTTTGAGCTTGGCCGGGTCGGAAAAGTCGGGAACCTGGGGCGCGGGCGCGGCGGCTTCGGGCCAATATTTGATGATCGCTTCGCGCATCGAGAGCCGCTGCCAGGCCGTCCAATCGAGTTCGCGGCCGTTCCAGGTGTTGGTAACGGTTCCGTTGACCTCGCGCGCGAGAAAGGGCAGCAGCTCCTCGGTCAGGTCCATCAGGTCGCGGTAATCGCTGTAGGCCTGGTAGAACTCGAGCATGGTGAACTCGGGATTGTGCTGCGTGGAGATGCCCTCGTTGCGGAAGTTGCGGTTGATCTCGTACACGCGCTCCAGGCCGCCGACGATCAACCGCTTCAGGTACAGTTCCGGCGCGATCCTCAAGTAAAGATCAATGTCGAGCGTATTGTGGTGGGTAGTGAAGGGACGCGCTACCGCGCCGCCGGCGATGGGATGCATCATCGGGGTTTCGACTTCGACGTAGCCGCGCGCGTCGAAGAACCGGCGCAGCGCCTGCACCACTTTACTGCGCTTGACGAAAACGTCGCGCACCTCGGGATTCATGAACAGGTCCACGTAACGCTGGCGGTAGCGGGTTTCGACGTCGGTAAGGCCGTGCCATTTTTCCGGCAGCGGCAACAGGTCCTTGGCGAGAAAGGTGATCTCATCCACGTGCACGGTCAGTTCGCCGGTGCGGGTGCGGAACAGGTAGCCGCGGATGCCGACGTGGTCGCCGATATCGAGCAACTTGAACAACTCCCAGCCCTTGTCGCCGACAGCGTCTTTCTTGACATAAACCTGCAGCCGTAGCCCGGCCTGTTGCAGGTGCGCGAAGGCGGCCTTGCCCATGAGACGGATGCCCATCAGACGCCCGGCAATGCGCACCTCGACCCTGCCGGCCTCGAGTGCCTCTGCCGTCTTCGCCGAGTATTCCGTGACGATGCCGGGGATGGCGTGCGTGGTGGTGAACTTGTGCGGGTACGCCGGCTGGCCGAGGGCTTCGATCTGGGCCAGTTTGTCGCGGCGGAGCTGGTAGATTTTTTCGTCGAGTGCCAAGGCGGTTCAACCTTCTGCGCAGGAAACAACGATTATAAAGGAAGGCCGTGGTCGCCCCCTTTCTCAGGATGTCACATGCGCGCCTGATGCATGGGCAGGGAATCACCTCACGATGAAAACAACCCACATCTGCCAAAGGCGGGCAGATGTGGGGCACCGCGGAATGGCGAACATCGCCAGCGTTTATCGGTCACAAATTGCTGGGACCGCTGCGCGCCTCGCTTGTCCGGCGGCGCAAACGGCTGTAGTATGTTGTGTTTTCCAGAACTGAAAAGTACGCCAGGTGGGTCCAGGGAATCATGCCGCAAAATTACGTCCCAATTTTTCTGTTCGTTGCCCTTGTCGCCATTGCCATCCCGGCGACGCTCATGGTCGCCAAGCTGGTGCGGCCGAATAACCCGGAAAAAGCCAAGCTGATGCCCTACGAGTGCGGCATTGACCCGGTGGACAACGCCCGCGGGCGCTACACGGTGCGGTTTTACATCGTCGCCATCCTGTTCGTGGTCTTCGACGTGGAGACCATTTTCCTGTTTCCGTGGGCGGTACAGTACCGGGCGCTGGGACTGTTTGGGCTGGTGGAGATGCTGGTGTTCCTGGCCATCCTGATCGTGGGATACGTGTGGATCTGGAAAAAGGGCGCGCTGGAGTGGGTGTAGGCGCCGCCGCTGGATGTCCCGCCGTCTGCCGCTTGTCCATAGGGTAAACCTTGCAGGCGCGAGGTAGCGCACCGGGCATGGTTTGCGCGGAGGCGGTTCCAGCCGGAAAGTGATTTTGGTCACAACTTGATGTGAGCGGTGCACGTTGCAGGGCCGCTGCCGGACTGTTACAAGAAAGTCTTCCAGCAAATTGCAAGCGCACCGGTGAGGACTGAGCAGGGAAATTCATGGCCGACGAGACAACCCCCAAAGACTCGCCCAAGCCGCCGGAGACCAAGCCGGCGGCAGAAAAGCCCGCGGCGCCACCACCGGCGGCAGCCGCCAAGCCGCCCGCGGCCGCGCCGCCACCGGCGGCCAAGCCCGCAGCTGCCACTCCGGCGGCGCCACCGAAGCCGGCCGGCCCGACCCCACAGCCGTGGGAATCGGAGATGGTGGCCAAGTTCAAGGCGCGCTTCGGCTCCGGCGTGCGCGAGGCCAGCACCTACGTGGGCCAGCCGTACATGGTGGTGGACGCCTCGGTGGTCTACCAGGTCCTGCAGGTCCTGCATGACGATGAGGGCTTCGACTACTGCGTGGACATCACCGCGGTCCACTACCCCAAGCGCGAGGAGCAGTTCGACATTGTCTGGATCCTTTATTCCTTCCCGCACAACCAGCGCATTCGCGTGAAGACGCTGCTCAAGGACGGCGCATCAGCCCCGACGGTGACCGCGCTATGGTCCACGGCGAACTGGCTGGAGAGGGAAGTGTTCGACATGTTCGGCATCGGCTTCGAAGGTCATCCCGACCTGCGGCGCATCCTGCTCCCGGACGGCTGGAAGGGCTACCCGCTGCGCAAGGACTACCCGATCCTGCAGCAGGATACGGAGTGGGTGAAGATCAACCTCGGCATTGAGAGCGGCCAATGACGGATTCGACCAAATCAGGTTTTTACGAGGAAACCGCCCCTGGCAAGGACCAGACCTTCCTCGACGCAAACGAGCTGGTGCTCAACATGGGCCCGCAACACCCGTCCACGCACGGCGTGTTGCGCGTCATTCTCAAGCTGGATGGCGAAAAGGTGCTGGGCACGGAGTGCGTGATCGGCTACCTGCATCGCGGCGTGGAGAAGATCGCCGAGAACCGCACCTACGCGATGTTCAATCCGTATGTGGACCGCATGGATTACGTCGCCGCGGTGTCCAACGGGCTGGGCTATTGTCTGGCCGTCGAGAAGCTGCTGAACGTGGAAGCGCCGCCGCGCGCCGCCTACATCCGGGTGATCCTTGCCGAGCTGAACCGGATGGCGAGCCACCAGCTCTGGCTGGGCACGCACGCGCTCGACATCGGCGCCATGACGCCGCTGTTCTATACCTTCCGCGACCGCGAAGAGATCCTGAAAATCTTCGAAAAGTATTGTGGCGCCCGCCTGACCACGCACGCCTTTCGCATCGGCGGCACGCAGTACGAGACCTACGAAGGTTTTGAGCAAGAGGTCAACAACTTCGTGAAGTTCGTCACGCCGAAGATCGTCGAATACGAAGAGCTGCTGACCACCAACCGCATCTGGGTGGAGCGCACCAAGGGCGTCGGCATTCTGAGCGGGCCGGATTGCAAAGACTTCGGCGTCACCGGGCCAGTGTTGCGCGCCAGCGGCGTGAAGTGGGACCTGCGCAAAGCGCAGCCGTACTCGATGTACGAGAAGTTCGATTTCGAAATTCCCACCGGCGAAAACGGCGACACCTACGACCGATATATCGTGCGCATCGCGGAGATGCGCCAGTCGCTGCGCATCATTGACCAGGCGGTGAACTCGATTCCCGAAGGGCCGATCATGGCCAAAGTGCCGAAAGTGATGAAGCCGCCGGTCGGCGAGGTTTATGTTTCCATCGAGGCGCCCAAGGGCGAACTCGGCTACTTCGTGGTGAGCGACGGTTCGACGCAGCCCTACCGCGTGCGCGTGCGTCCGCCCTCGTTCGTCAATCTGCAGGCGCTGGACAAGATGGTGCGCGGCTCGCTGGTTGCCGACGTGGTCGCCGTCATCGGAACTCTGGACATCGTTTTGGGCGAGGTGGACCGCTAATGCTGGATTACGTCACCTCTTATCTGCATTCGAGCGTTACGCCGGGCCAGGCGGGCAATTGGCTGTGGGCCCTGATTTACATTCTGCTGATTTTCGCGGGCGTCTCCGGCATCGTCATCGTAATGAACTGGGGCGAGCGCAAGGCGCTGGCGCACATGCAGGTGCGGCTGGGCCCGATGCGCGTGGGCCCGCACGGCCTGATGCAACCCATCGCCGATGCCATCAAGCTGCTCACCAAAGAAGACATCATGCCCTCGGAAGCGGACAAGCCCATCTTCTGGATGGCGCCGGTTTGGGTGGTGATGATCGCCTTCAGCGTGTTCATCGTGGTGCCTTTCGGCCCGACGCACGCCGTCACCGACATGAACATCGGCATCCTGTTCATGCTCGGCGTATCGTCGCTGGGCGTGCTTGGAGTGGTGATGGCGGGCTGGGCATCGAACTCGCACTTTCCGCTGATGGGCGCGCTGCGCTCCAGCGCGCAGATGGTGAGTTACGAAATCGCCATGGGACTGGCGGTGATTTCGGCGGTGGTGATGACCGGCTTCACCGGCCTGGGAGCGTACGGCATCGGCGACGCCTCGGCCAGCGGCACGCTGAGCATGATCGGCATCGTGCAGGCGCAGGCGCAACAGCACGTGTGGTTCATCTTCAAGTTCTTCCCGGTCGGTCTGGTGGCATTCTTCATTTTCGCCGTGGCGATGGTCGCGGAGACCAACCGCGCGCCTTTCGACCTACCGGAAGCGGAGTCGGAACTGGTCGCCGGTTTCCACACCGAGTACAGCGGGCTGCGCTGGTCCTTATTCATGCTCGGCGAATATGCGGCGATGGTGGCGGTCAGTTCCATCGCAATCACGCTCTGGCTCGGCGGCTGGCTGCGGCCCTTCCCCAGCGTGCACGGCCCGGCAATCAACATCCCATTTTTCTGGGAGCATCCGGAACTCGGCGCCGTTGACTTCGTGTTCTCCTTCGCGCCGGCGATGGTGCTGTTCGCGCTCGCCTTCTTCTGCTTTTTTAATGCGGTGCGCATGCCGAAACACCCACTGCTGAAAATCCAAACCATGGGCCTGTACGGGTTCGGCCTGGTGCTGGGCGGAGTTGGCCTGATCCTGCTGGCGCCGCCGGTGCGCGACCGCATCCAGGACATTTTCTGGTTCGTGTTCAAGATCGCCTGCTTCATGTACATGTACATCTGGTACCGCGCCACCTGGCCGCGCTACCGCTTCGACCAGTTGATGAAGGTCGGCTGGAAAGTTCTTCTGCCGCTGGGACTTGGCGTCCTGCTGGTGACCGGAATCATCGGCCTGGGCCCGGAGATTCTCGCGTGGCTGAAAGGGGTGGTGTAGTGAGCATCGCTCCCCTGCTGAATAAGGTCTTCATGATGGATTTGATCAAGGGCCTGAAGGTCACGTTCAAATACCAGAACCCGAACGAGGTTTACACGGAGCAGTACCCGCTGGAGCGTCCGGCGATCGCGGAACGCTACCGCGGGCTGCCGCGCCTGAACGTGAACCCGGACACCGGCGAGACGCTGTGCATCGCGTGCAACCTGTGCGCCACCGCCTGCCCCGAGCACCTGATCGTGGTGCAGAGCGAGCGCAACCCGGTGACCAAGCGCAAGGAAATGACCAGCTTCTCTTACGACGTCAGCCGCTGCATGTTCTGCGGCTTGTGCGTCGAGGCCTGCTCTACCGATTGCCTGGAGCTGAGCCAGGACTATGAAATGGCTCTCTACAGCCGCGAGGGCCTGGTGCTCGATCGCGCGAGGCTGGAACGCGGCTCGGAACCGACGGTGTACACACGATGACGCCTGTAGCCCCAACATTTTTCTTCTATATGCTGTCGGCGGTGGCGGTGGTGAGCGCCATCCTGGTGATCACCCGGAAAAACCCGGTGCACTCGGCCATTTCGCTGATCTTTACCCTGCTGGCGCTCGCCGGGCTGTACCTGATGCTGTACGCGCCGTTCGTGGCCGGCGTGCAGATCATCCTTTACGCCGGCGGCATCATGGTGCTGTTCCTGTTCGTGATCATGCTGGTGAACATCGAGCGGGCACAGCGCGAGGAGCAGTTCAACCATCAATGGCACATCGGCATCGTGGCCAGCCTGGCGCTGGGGTTCCTGTTCCTGTTCGTGTACAAGCGCGGCAGCTCGATTTTCCCGGTGAATCCGGTCAGCATGCCCGAGCCGATGAACACGCAGCAGGTGGGAATGGCGCTGTTCCGCAATTACCTGTTGCCGTTTGAAATCGCGTCGCTGCTGCTGCTGGTGGCCATCGTGGGCGCGGTGGTGATGGCCAAGAAACGCATCTAGCGGTCTACGGTCGACGGTCTACGGCCGGCGGCCGCCAAGGCAAGGATTTTGAAGTCGACCGTCGACTGTCGACCGTCGACAAATGAGAAAAAGATGGCTCCTATTGGCACTTTGCATTACTTGGTAGTCGCGGCGGCGCTGTTCGTCATCGGCACCATCGGCGTGGTCACGCGCCGCAACGTGGTCATCATCCTGATGTCCATCGAGCTGATCCTGAACGCGGTGAACCTGAACCTGGTGGCGTTCTCGCGCCTGTGGAACCTGAACGGGCAGATCTTCTCGATTTTCGTGATTACCGACGCTGCCGCCGAGGCCGCCGTCGGGCTGGGCATTTTGATCGCCTTCTTCCGCAATAAGGAGACGGTCAACGTGGACGAGGTGGATTTGCTGAAGTGGTAATCGGTCGACGGTCGACGGTCGGCAGTCGACGGCCGAAAGCTGATAGCTGATAGCTGAGAGCTAAAATGTTCTTTCTCGATCACATCTGGGTCATTCCGCTGCTGCCGATCTTCAGCGCGGCGGTGATGTTCTTCGTCGGCCGCAAGCTGGACAAGAAAGCGGTGAACGCTTTCTGCGTCGGCACGGTCGTGATCGCCTTCGCCTGGTCGTGCCTGGCGGTATGGCAGTACACGCAGACCTGGCAGCCGGCGCACAATAACGGGCCGTACCAAACCATCCTCTACACCTGGCTCGGCAGCGGCGATGCGCAGCACCCAATCCTGCTGCCCGGCGCGCATGGGCCATTCCAGTTCAACGCCGACGCCGGCTTCCTGCTCGACCCGCTCTCCGCCATCTGGCTGCTGTTTGTGACCGGCGTGGGCATGCTGATCCACATCTACTCCATCGGCTACATGGCCCACGAAGGCGGCTACTACCGCTTCTTCGGCTACATGAACCTGTTCATGTTCTCCATGCTCACGCTCGTCCTGGGGAACAACTACACGATGCTGTTCGTCGGGTGGGAAGGCGTGGGCCTATGCTCGTACCTGCTGATCGGGTTCTGGTTCAAGAAACATTCCGCTTCGACCGCCGCCAACAAGGCATTCATCGTCAACCGCATCGGCGACGCCGGGTTCCTGATGGGCATGCTGACCCTGGCCTGGTACTTCGGCTCGGTGCGCTTCACCGACATCACGCACACGCTGCAGACCAGCCACTTCGCGGTGGGCGATCCGGTGATTACTTTCGCCACTCTGATGCTGTTCATCGGCGCCTGCGGCAAATCGGCGCAGTTTCCTCTTTATGTCTGGCTGCCCGATGCCATGGAAGGCCCAACGCCGGTTTCCGCGCTCATCCACGCGGCCACGATGGTGACCGCGGGCGTGTACATGGTGGCGCGTTCCAACGCGCTGTTCATGCTGGCGCCGACCAGCATGAAGACCGTGGCCATCATCGGCGCGCTGACCGCCATCTTCGCCGCCTCCATCGGCCTGGTGCAGAACGACATCAAGCGCGTGCTCGCCTACTCCACCGTGTCGCAGCTCGGATACATGTTCCTGGCGCTGGGCGTGGGTGCGTTTGCCGCCGGCGTGTTCCACGTGTTCACGCACGCCTTCTTCAAGGCGCTGCTGTTCCTCGGTTCCGGCTCGGTGATCCACGCGCTCAGCGGCGAGCAGGACATGCGCAACATGGGCGACCTGTCGAAGCGCATTCCGACGACGTACAAAACCATGCTCATCGGAACGCTGGCCATTGCCGGCATTCCGCCGCTGGCGGGCTTCTTCTCGAAAGACGAAATTCTGTGGCAGGCGTACTCGTCGCACGGCGGCGGCTTCCGCGCGCTGTGGTATGTCGGCTTTTTCGCCGCGCTGATGACCGCGTTCTACATGTTCCGGCTGATTTACCTGACGTTCTGGAGCCCCAGCCGGATGACCCACGAGGTCGAGCACCACGTGCACGAGTCGCCGAAAACCATGACCGTGCCACTGATCATCCTCGCCATCGGCTCCGTTACCGCGGGGTGGCTCGGGGTCCCCAAGGCGCTGGGCGGAACCAACGCCTTCGAGCGTTTCCTGGAGCCGGTGTTCGCAACCGAAAGCGTCACCGCCGAAGCCGGGCATGCACTTCCTGCGCTGAGCGAGCATGCCGAGCAGGCCGGCGCGCGCACAGCCGAGACCGCCGCTGCCATGCCCAAACCCGAAGGCAAGGAAGAAAAGACCGAGGCAATCGAGTACATCCTGATGGCGCTTTCGGTGGCGCTCGGATTCATTGGGTGGGGGGTCGCGAAGTACTTTTACAAGAAGGCTGAGAAGGGATTTGTCGAGCCCATCAACGCGGTCGCTCCGCCGGCGTATGCGCTGTTGCTGAACAAGTATTACGTGGACGAAGCCTACGATTATGCCTTCACCGGCCGCCGTCCGATCGGGCCCATACGCCTGGGCGCGATGGGTCTCGGGGAGGCGTCATTCAAGTTCGACGCCAACGTGATTGACGGCGGCGTCAACGGCGCGGGCTGGCTGACGCGCGCCATGGGGACAGTTTCGAAGTGGTGGGACACATGGATCATTGACGGCTTGCTGGTCAACGGCCCGGCGATCTTGACGCGACTGCTTTCCTACCCGGTGCGCCTGGTGCAATGGGGCCTGGTGCAGTGGTACGCGCTGGTCATGGTCGGCGGCGTTGTCGGTTTCGTGATTTATTACGTCGCCCGCTGATTGGCGGCGGGCAACGATGAAGTCAACGGCTGAAGGCTGGTAGCTGATAGCTGAGAGCTAAAAAGAAATGTTTAACGACCACATCCTCTCCATCATTCTGTTCACGCCCGCGGTGGGCGCCGTCGTTCTCCTGTTCATGCCTAAGGAGAACAAGAATGCCATCCGCTGGGTGGCGAATATCTTCGCGCTGGCCGGGCTGGCGGTGTCCATTCCGCTGATCCCGATGTTCTGGGCGGTCAAAGACCAGCCGGGGTTCAAGTTCATCGAGGGCGCGGCCAACACCTGGATTCCGTCCATCGGCGCCGGCTATTACCTGGGCATCGACGGCATCAGCTTCCTGCTGATCATCCTGACCACGCTGCTGGGATGGATTTCCATCCTGTCTTCGTGGGAAGCGATTCAGGACCGGGTGAAGGAATACTACATCTGGTTCCTGTTGCTGCAGACGGGCATGCTCGGCGTCTTCATGGCGCTGGACATGTTCCTGTTCTTCGTCTTCTGGGAAGCGATGCTGGTCCCGATGTACCTGCTGATCGGCATCTGGGGCGGCCCGCGCAAGCTCTACGCGGCGATCAAGTTCTTTTTGTACACGTTGTTCGGCTCGGTGCTGATGCTGTTGGGCATCCTGTTCCTCTACTTCCACCACCACACCGTCACCGGCGTGTACACCTTTGCCATTCCTGAGCTGTACAAGACGGCGCCGCAGATCACGGGTACGGCCGCCATCGTACTGTTCTTCGCCTTCTTCGTCGGCTTCGCCATTAAGGTGCCGATGTTCCCCTTCCATACCTGGCTTCCGGACGCGCACGTGGAGGCGCCCACCGCGGGCTCGGTGATCCTGGCGGGCGTCCTGCTGAAGATGGGAACGTACGGCTTCATCCGCTTCTCGCTGCCGTTCTTCCCCGGCGTCGCCATGCAACCCAAGGTGCGAAGCTTTGTGATTGGGCTGTCGATCGTGGGCATCATCTACGGCGCGCTCGTCTCCCTGATGCAGAAAGACATGAAGAAGCTGGTGGCGTACAGCTCGGTGAGCCACCTCGGTTTCTGCACGCTGGGAATTTTCGTGGTGAACCAGGCGGGGCTGGCCGGGTCGGTGATTCAGCAGATCAATCACGGCATCTCGACCGGCGCGCTGTTCTTGATCGTCGGCATTCTTTACGAGCGGCGCCACACCCGCGAGATCTCGGAGTACGGCGGCATTTCCAACGTCATGCCGGTGTACGCCACCATCACCATGATCATGTTCCTGTCCTCGATGGGCCTGCCGCTGCTCAACGGGTTCATCGGCGAGTTCACCATCCTGCAAGGAACGTTTATCGAGAGCAAGGCGTGGGCGGCGTGGGCGGTGCCGGGCGTGATCCTGGCGGCCGCGTACCTGCTCTGGCTGTACCAGCGCGTCTTCTTCGGAGCGGTGACGAATCCGAAAAACGAGAAGCTGCAGGACCTGACGCCGCGCGAAATCCTGACGTTCGCTCCGCTGATCGCCGCCGCGCTGTTTATCGGAATTTATCCCAAGCCGATGTTCCAGATCCTGCAGCAGCCGGTGGCGCAACTGGTGCAGACGGTTCGTCCGGATGAGATGAAGCCGGTGCTGGCGGTCCAACCGGCTCCGGCAAAAATTGAGCCAGCTCCGGCAAGCAAGCCGGCCGCTCCGGCGACAACCAGCTCCAAGCCCCTGCCCCCCGCGATTGCGGCGGTCAGGACGAATTAGGGGAAGCAAGAGTGCCTACCTCATTCTTTACCGGCACCGACTACGCGCTGTCGCTGCCCATGATTTTGCTCTCGCTGTTCGGCCTCGGCGTGCTGATCATCGACCTCATGCTGCCCGCCGAGTGGAAGCGCTGGAACGCCATCACCGCGCTGCTCGGCATCGGCTTCTCGACCGCGGCGGTGATTCGCATTCACCTTGGCCACTTCGCCGACGGACGTTCGCTGGTCGGCAGCTTCGCTTACCTGTCCAACGTGGGCGGCCAGGTGGTCGGATCGGTGCTGATGGACGGCTTCGCCATTTATTTCTTCTACCTGTTCCTGGTGGGCGCCGCGATCGCCATCCTGATGTCGGCGCATTACCTGGAAATCGAGCACGAGCACCACGGCGAGTTCTACGCGCTCATCCTGTTCTCCGTGGTCGGCATGATGTGCATGGCCAGCGGCTACGACGTGGTGCTGCTGTTCATCGGCCTGGAACTGATGGCCATCTCCACCTACGTTCTGGTCGGATTCCTGCGCCGCGACAAGCGGTCCAATGAAGCCGCGCTGAAGTACCTGCTGCTGGGCGCGTTCTCCAGCGGCATCTTCGCCTACGGGCTCTCGCTGCTCTACGGGCTTTCCGGCAGCACCAACCTGCACGTGATCGCGCAGGCGCTGCAGCGGCACTACAACGTGAATCCCAGGGACCCGATCGCCATCGTCGCCATGATTACCACCGCGACCGGGCTGCTGTTCAAGATCGCCGCTGTCCCGTTCCATCAATGGGCGCCCGACGCCTATGAAGGGGCGCCCACCAGCGTCACCGGCTACATGTCCGTGGCGGTGAAGGCGGCGGCCTGGGCGATGCTGCTGCGGATTTTCCTTTGGGGACTGTATCCGCTGCGCCCGGTGTACCTGCCGCTGCTGGTGTTTGTCGCCATCGCCACCATGACCGGCGGCAACTTCGCCGCGCTCACCCAGACCAACCTCAAGCGCCTGCTCGCCTACAGCTCCATCTCGCACGTCGGCTACATGCTGCTCGGCCTGATCGCCAGCGACAACATCACCAACAAGACCGGCATCCAGGGCATCCTGGTGTACCTGCTGGTGTACACGTTCATGAACCTGGGCGCGTTCGCGGTGGTTACATCGCTGCGGCGTCGCGCCATCATCGGCGACGAGATTGACGACATCGCCGGCCTCTACTTCAAGGCGCCCACAGAAGCCGTGCTCATGCTGCTGTTCCTGCTGTCGCTGGCCGGAATCCCGCCGCTGGCGGGCTTCTACGGCAAGTACTTCATCTTCCTCAGCCTGATCCAGACGCAGCATTATGTGCTCGCCAGCCTGGCCGTGCTGTACGCGGTGCTCGGGCTCTATTACTACATGCGGATCGCAAACGCGATGTTCATGCGCCCGGCGACCGATGCCGAGCCGGTGGTGATCAGCCCGGGCATGCAAGTCGCGCTCGCCGTGACTGCCATCGGCACCGTCGGCATCGGAATATTCCCGGAATTTTTCATCCGCGCCGCCGGCTGGTCGCTCGGAATCCAGCAGGTGGGAACGGGGTTGCTCGGCTTCCTGCGGTAGTTTTTTGCCACAGAGGACACAGAGGAATAAGAAGGCGCAAGACCCCGGTGCAAAGCCGGGGTTTTCGTTTTCCGCTGGAAACGGGAAAGCGGAAACTGGAAACTGGATTCGGCATGGCCAACGACAAACGACCAACGACTAACGACGACGGCACGGCCAACGACCAACGACCAGCGACTAATGACGACCGCGCGGGCAAGAGAAGTTTCTTCATTGCTGTTGCCCGCTACAGCCAGCTTGCCTTCGTGCTGCCGGCGTGCACGGTGGTCGGATGGCTGGCCGGGGTGGCGCTGGACCACTGGCTGCACACGACCTGGATTTACCTGGTGGGCCTGATCGCCGGCATCGCCGCGGGATTTGTTGAGCTGATTCGCACGGTCATGTCGTCGGAATCGAAGCAGTGAAGTCTGATTTGCTGCCATCTTCGAGGAGAAGTACGGCATAACAGGGATTTAGTAATTTGGTAAATTCGTAATTTGGTAATTTGAAAACCCAAGGCGAGATCAGCAGGCATGGCGCTCGCCGAATTTTCAAATTACCAATTTACGAACTTACGAAATTACCAAATTGTCTAACGATTCCAGCGCCGCAACTTCGGACGCGGCCGCCGAGCGGTTCTACTCCGGCGCCCTGGACCGCATTCGCCGCTTCATGGCCGCCATCGGCGTGGTCGCCACCGCGGTCGTTTCGATCTTCTTCGGCTGGAAGGTCGGCGCCGGCTTGGCGCTGGGGTGCGGGATCGCGTGGGTGAATTTTTACTGGCTGAAGCAGGCGGTGAGCGCGCTCGCCGACCGCGTCACCAGCACCGGGCGCAAGCAGTCGAGCGGCGGCGTGGTGGCGCGTTTCCTGCTGCGCTACGCTTTAATCGCGCTCGCCGGCTATGCTATATTCAGAGTTTCCCGGGACAGCCTCTACGGGCTTCTGGGCGGCCTGTTTCTGACCGTGGCGGCGATTCTCTGCGAAGCGGTATATGAAGTTGTGGTCTCGCTGCGCCGCGGTTTGTAGCCGTTTTTTTCTAGAAACTAGAAACCAGCAACTCATAACTTCTTTTCATGCCTGAACAGCTTCCGTTTACCGCGCTGCTGAACCGGATCTTCGCCGGGCCCGTGGACGCGCTCTTGCGCGCGCTTCACATTCAGCCGGAGTTTTCGCAGGCGCCGATCCCGAATACCGTCGCCATGGAAGTGCTGGTCGTGGGCTTCCTGATTCTGGTCTTCCTGCTGCTGCGGGCGCGGCTGTCGGTAGAAAATCCCGGTGGAATCCAGCACATCTTCGAAGGGCTGCACGGATTCATCACGCAGCAGAGCCGCGAGATCATCGGCCACCACAGCGAGGGCTACACGCCTTTTCTGGTTGCGCTCGGCTTGTTCATCCTGACCTGCAACCTGATCGGCCTGATTCCTGCGTTCGAATCGCCGACCGGCCTCAGTCCGACCGTGCCCCTGGGCTGTGCCATTACCGCGTTTCTCTACTATCACATTCAGGGCGTGAAGCGGCAGGGCGTGCTGCACTACGCCAAACATTTTGCCGGGCCGATGCCGGCGCTGGCGCCGCTGATGATTCCCATCGAGATCATCAGCCACCTGGCGCGCATGCTCTCGCTGACCATCCGTCTGTTCGCCAACATGTTCGCGGGCGACATGGTCACGCTGGTGTTCTTCTCCCTAGTGCCGATCGGCGTGCCGGTAATTTTCATGGGGCTGCATATCGGCGTTTCGTTCCTGCAGTCGTACATTTTCGTTCTGCTGGTGACCGTGTATCTGTCCGGCGCGGTGGCGACCGAGCACTAGTTTCTAGTTTCGAGTTTCTGGTTTCTAGTCGGCTGTCGCGGTGTGAGCACTAGAAACCAGAAACTGGTAACTAGAAACTGCCGTTGCAGCGTGAGGGCCTCTGCACGGGATGAGGTCAACCACCTCCTGGCGGCAACTGATAAGGAGAAACACGCATGCGTAAGACAATGAGCTTCGTATTCCTGATGCTGGCGATCATGTGCTTCGCCGTGCCGGTACTGGCGCAGGGTGCCGCGACCGCGCCCGGTACGAATTGGGTAGCAATCACCTCCGGCTTTGCCATGGCGATCGCGTCCGCCGTCTGCGGACTCGGCCAGGCGAAGGCCACCGCGGCTTCCGCCGAGGCGCTGGCCCGCAACCCTGCCGCCCGTCCGGGCATTCAGCTCGCGCTGATTCTGGGCCTGGCGCTGATCGAGTCACTGGCGCTGTACACGCTGGTGATCATCTTTGCCAAGGTGAAATAACCGCTTTCGATACCAGATTTCGCCCCTGTTCGGAACTCCCGGACAGGGGCGATGCTTTTGGAGCAATTAGCAATTAGCGATTAGCAATTTGCTATTAGCGTACCGAGTAACGCGCTGGCGGATGCGATGGTCCGCTTCAGCCTGCGGGCGTGGCACGCGCCGTGGGCGGCAGCCGGATGGGCGGTAGCGCAAGCGTTGCTGTTCGGGGTGCTAGCGACGCTGGTCTTCTCGCGGCGGGATATTGCGGTTGCGATTGAGTAGCGAACGCCTGCGTTGTTACGTGGTGGTGACCTGCTTCAGTCCGAGCGTCGTCAGCAGCAGCCTATCGGCCAGAAACACGACTGAGAGGTTGAATTGATTCCTGGCCCGCATCGTTAACTGGTGTTCTGTCAAGCTATTGGCCGAATCGTCCGCCTCACCGTGGAGGAGTATCCGCCACTGACGCAGTGCGGAACAAAGTTGACGGACCTGCGGTTCGCTGAACGCTAGACCCAGATGACTGTGTGCGAACTGATTCCGGATTTTTCCAATTGTGCCGAGATCTTGATGATGATACTTGCTGATCAATCCAAGGCAGTACGCTAAGTCAGCCCGCATAGCGAAAGTACCCAAAGCGCCATTCGGCGACAGTATCTTGTCGGTGATGCTGGATGTGACCAAGCGCCGCTTGAGCAAGCTCGCTAGAGCAGTGTCAAGAAACGCCGCCCCGATGATTACACAAGACACATCTGGCCCGCTGTTCACGATATCGAACAGCTTTCGCGTGTCCTCTGACAGCTGCTCGACAGGTATAACTCGGCGCACTGTATTTACCGCACCAAGTCCCTTGCGCCCTGCAGCGCGTAGTTGAGCACGCGCCCGGGCAGCACGCCGAGGTAGATGGTCACCACGACGGCGGCGGTGAGCGAGACGCCGAGCGCAAATGGCATGGGGACCATGGGCGCGTCTTCCTTGGGCTCGCGCATGTACATGACAACGATCACGCGCAGGTAGTAGTAGGAGGCGATGGCGCTGTTGACGACGCCGATGATGGTGAGGCCGACGAGGTCGGCTTGCAGCGCCGCGCTGAACACGTAGAACTTGGCGAAGAAGCCGCCGGTGATGGGGATTCCAATCAGCGACAGCAGGAACACGGTGAGCACGGCGGCCAGTCCGGGCGCGCGGCGGCCCAGCCCGGAGTAGTCGTCCACGTTGACGTAGCGCTCGTTGTGGCTGGCGAAGTGCGCGATCACGATGAATGCGCCCGCGTTCATCACGGCGTAGGAGGCGGCGTAGAAGATCGCCGCGGAAATGCCGATGTTCTTGGCGGCGGCGAAGGCACACAGCAGGTATCCGGCGTGCGCGATTGAGGAGTAAGCGAGCATGCGCTTGAGGTTGGTCTGCACCAGCGCGCCGAGGTTGCCTATCGTCATGGAGAGCGCGGCCGAGCACCACACGATCCAGAACCATCCCGGGGCGGCGGCGGCGAACAGGATGCGCAGCAGCACGGCGAAGGCGGCGGCTTTCGGCGCGGTGGACATGAGCGCGACCACCGGAGCGGGCGCGCCTTCGTAGACGTCGGGCGTCCAGACATGGAACGGCGCCGAGGCCACCTTGAATCCCAGGCCGATGAACATCAGGGCTACACCGGCATAGGCGAGCGTGGACGTGCCGGCGCGCAGCGAGGCGGCGATCGGGTAGATGCTGGTGGAGCCGGTGGCGCCGAACATGAGCGCAACGCCGTAGAGGAAAAATGCGGTCGCGAACGAACCCAACAGGAAGTACTTGAGCGAGGATTCGGCGCTGGCGGCGGAGTGGCGGCGGAAGCCGGCGAGTATGTACGTGGAGATCGAGGAAATTTCCAGCGCGATGAAGATCAGCACCAACTCGATGGCCGACGACATCAGCATCATGCCGACCGCGCCGAGCAGGATCAGCCCGTAGTATTCGCCCAGCCGGATGCCCTGCACCGCCAGGTACTCGAACGACGCGAGAATGACGGTCGCAACGACGAATCCGACGATCAGGTGAAAGAAGATGCTGAAGCTGTCCACCTGCACCATGCCGAACCACGCCTGGCCCGGAGAAGTGGATTGGTAAAGCGTGGCGGCGATGGCGAGCAGGGAACCGATGAGCGCCAGAACGCCTATTCCCTTGCGGTCATTGTGCTCGGGGAGGAGCGGGTCAATCAGCATGACGAGCATGCCAAAGACAGTAAGCACCAACTCGGGCAGGATGCGGATGTAGTCGGAGGCGCTCATCGTCCCACCACCTGGCTGGTGAACTGCGCGGCGGTGGCGAGCACATTGCGGACGGCGGGTTCTACGGCATTGATCCAGATCAGCGGCGCCACACCCATGACCAGCGCCGCCAGCGCCAGCGGCCACAGCGCGATGCGCTCGCGCAGGTCGAGGTCGGGCAGCTTGAGATTGACGTCGTGGCTCACCTTGCCGAAGAAAACGCGCTGGTACATCCACAGCATGTAGCACGCGCTCCAGATCACGCCGGAGGCGGCGAGGATGCCCCAAAGCGGATGCGCCAGGAAAGCGCCGCTCAGCACCAGGAACTCGCCGACGAATCCGTTGAGCAATGGCAGCCCGATGGATGCCAGCGTAATGATCAGAAAGAAAGTCGCGTAGATCGGCATGGGCGTGGCCAGGCCGCCGAATTCGGTGATCTCGTATGTGTGGCGGCGCTCGTGGAGGATGCCGGCCAGCATGAACAGCGCGCCGGTGGAGACGCCGTGCGCCAGCATGACGAACACCGCGCCCACCTGTCCCGCCTGCGTGAAGCTGAAAATGCCGAGCACTACAAAGCCGAGGTGGCTGACCGAGGAATACGCCACCAGCTTCTTCAGGTTCGGCTGCACCATCGCGACCAGTGCGCCGTAGATGATGCCGATGATGGCCAACACGGCAATCCAGGGCGCGTTGTGGCGGGCCTCTTCGGGGAACAGCCCGACATTGAAGCGCAGCAGGCCGTAGGTGCCCATCTTCAGCAGGACGCCGGCCAGCAGCACCGAACCCGCGGTCGGCGCTTCGACGTGCGCGTCGGGCAGCCAGGTGTGCAGCGGGAACAGCGGCACCTTAACGGCGAAGGCGACAAAGAACCCGAGGAAGAGCCAGCGCGCCGCGTCGGCGGCTTCCGTGGCATGTGCTCGCAGCCACTGCTGGGTATCGACGAAGTCAAACGAGCCAACGTGCGCGTAGAGCCACAGGATGGCGGCCAGCATGAAGACCGAAGCGATCATGGTAAACAGGAAAAACTTGACGGCGGCGTAGACGCGGCGTTCGTGGCCGAAAACGCCGATCAGCAGCGCCATGGGGATCAAGCTGGCTTCCCAGAAGAAGTAGAAGAGGAAGAGATCGAGCGAGACAAAGACGCCGATCAGCGCCGTTTCCAGAACCAGCAGGAGAATGAAAAATTCTTTGACCCGGTCGTGCACCGACTTCCACGAGATCAGCACGCAGAGCGGCGTGAGGAACGTGGTCAGCAGCACCAGCCACATCGAGATGCCATCAATCCCGAGGTGGTAGTGGATGTTCGGCGTCGAGATCCACTGCACGTTCTGTTCGAACTGGAATCCGCCGTGGCCGCGCGCGAAGTACACCGGCAGGTGAAGCGAGAGCACGAAGGTCACCAGGGAAGTGGAGAGCGCGAAGACGCGGATGTCGTGGTCGCGGCGTGGGAACACCAGCAGCAGCAGCGCCCCGGCGAGCGGAACGAAGGTGACGATGGTGAGAATGCCGGTGTTCAGCGTGCTCATTTCACACCCAGCCAAACCATGTACGCGACCACGGCGGCGCCGCCCAGCGCCACCCAACCGGCGTAGGAGCGAATGTTGCCCGACTGCATGCGGCGCACGCTGTTGGAGACGTCGCGCGCCGCCTCGGCAGATTCGTTGAAGGTGCCGTCGATGGCGCCGGCGTCAATCACCCGCCACAGGATGTTGCGCGAGCCTTCGATAATCGGCCGCACCAACAGCCAGTCATAAATTTCGTCCACGTAATACTTGTGTTCCAGCGCGGTATAGACGCCCTGGAAGCGCTGGCGCAATTTCTCCGGCAATTCGCGGCGCCTGTAGTACATCAACCAGGCAAGCGCGATGCCGAGCAGCGCCGCGCCGGTGGCGGCCATCGTGAGGGTGATCTCCGAGGGCGCATGGCCCGCCACAGGGCCGGCGGCAGCGGATTCGGGCGCGGTGGCGTGCGCTTCAAAAACAGGCGCGAGGAAGTGCTCGAAATGATTGCTCCCGCCGAGCGCTTGCGGCCATCCGATCCAGCCGCCGGCGAAGGAGAGCACCGCCAGCACGACCAGCGGAATCAGCATCACGCGCGGGCTCTCGTGGATGCGACCTTTATGTGCGTCCTGGCCGGCACGCTCCTGGTCTGCATATCGAACGCTGATGGAAGCCTTGTTCTCGGTGATGGCGCGGATCTCCGCCTCGAAGTACATCATCTTGGCGGCTGGAACCTGCGCCCGGATCGACTTGCCATCACCCTGCGGAGTGGCGGCGAGGACGTGCGCTCCCCGCTCCTGCAATTCCTTCAACACGGCGGCGACATGGGGTTCGGGCACGATCAAATCGATGTCCGCGAGCCCGGGGTCGTGCCGGGCCGCCGGCGGAGCGCTATTCCCGCCGCGGGTTTCGCCGAAGAAAGTCAGGAACCACAGCCGGAACATGTAGAACGCGGTCAGGAAGGCGGAGAAGACGCCGACCGCCCAGAATCCCCACCAGCCGCCATGGTTTGTCCAGGAGCGGTAGAGGATTTCGTCCTTGGAGAAGAAGCCGGAGAGCGGGAAGATGCCGGCGATGGCGAAGGTGGCGACCGTCATCGTCCAGAAAGTTCCGGGGATGTGACGCCGCAGGCCGCCCATCTTGCGCATGTCCTGCTCGCCGCCCAGCGCGTGGATGACGGAACCGGCGGCGAGGAAGAGCAGCGCCTTGAAGAACGCGTGCGTCAACAGGTGGAACATGCCCGCCGAATACGCCGCCACGCCGCAGGCCAGCACCATGTAGCCGAGCTGCGAGATGGTGGAATAGGCGAGCACGCGCTTGATGTCGTGCTGCACGCATCCGATAGTGGCGGAGTACAGCGCAGTGGCGCAGCCGATGATGGCAACCGCGGTGAGCGCGATGGGTGCGCGGTCGAAGATGGCGTGCGAGCGCGCGATCATGTAAACGCCCGCGGTCACCATGGTCGCCGCGTGGATGAGTGCGGAGACCGGCGTGGGGCCTTCCATCGCGTCCGGCAGCCAAACATACAGCGGTAGCTGCGCGCTCTTGCCGCAGGCGCCGACCAGCAGCAGCAGCCCGATGGTGGTCAGCAGGCCGGCGGTCGCTTCCGAGGGCAGCCCGGAAACTTTTTCGAAGACGCTGGTAAAGTCGAGCGTGCCGAAATTCTTGATCAGCAGGAACAGAGCGATCAGGAACCCGAAGTCGCCGATGCGATTGACGATGAATGCTTTCTTGCCCGCAGCGGCGGCCGAATCGCGCAGGAAGAAGAAGCCGATCAGCAGGTACGACGCCAGGCCCACGCCTTCCCATCCCACGAACATCAGCAGGTAGTTGTTCGCCAGCACCAGCGTGAGCATGAAGAACATGAACAGGTTCATGTAGGCGAAGAAGCGGTAGTAGCCGCCTTCGTGCGCCATGTAGCCGACGGAATAAACGTGGATGAGGAAGCCGACGCCGGTGACGATGAGCGCCATCAGCAGGGAAAGCTGATCGAGGTAGAGGCCGTAGTTGATAACGAAATCGCCGGCGCTCAGCCACGGACCGTAATTTTCGATGTGCGGGATGGCGCCGGCCGGGAGTTGCGCGAATTGCAGCGCCGCCTTCCACGCCCACAGCATGGCCGCGCCGGGGAACGCCAGCCCGATCGCCGACACCACGTTCTTCGAAAAGCGCCGCCCGAACAGGCCGTTGATAATTGCGCCGGCCATCGGCAGCAGCGGAATTAACCAGAGGTTCATTTGAGTTCTGAGTTGCGAGTTCCGAGTCGCGAGCAAGTCATGTGCTCGCAAGACCGAAAACCGATAACCGACAACCGAAAACCCTTCTTACAATTTCAGCAAATTCACCCGGTCCACGTTCAGCGTCTCGCGGGTGCGGAAAACGGAAATGATGATGGCCAGTCCGACGGCGGCTTCCGCGGCCGCGACCACCATGACGAAAAACACGAACACCTGTCCGTTGAGCTGGCGCCAGTGGGCGGCGAAGGCGACAAACGCCAGGTTCACGCCGTTCAGCATCAGCTCAATGCACATGAAAATGGTGATGATGTTGCGCTTGATCAGAAAGCCGGCGACGCCGCAGGCGAACAGCACCGCGCTGAGCAACAGGTAGTAGGCGAGCGGGACCATCAGCGCTCCCTCCTCGCCAGCACCACGGCGCCCATGATGGCGATCAGGATGAGCACCGAGGTGATTTCAAAGGGCAACAGGAAATCGCGGAAGAGCAAGCGGCCGATCTCCGGCGGGGTGCCGGGCAGCGCTCCGGCGGAAACCGAGCCCGATGCCGGGTTCTGCCGGATCAGCACCCATGCGATGAGTCCCATCAGCACCAGCATTCCGGGCACGCCGAAGATAAGCGCAATGCGGCTTCCGGGGCTGCGTTCCTCCTCGCCGGCATTGAGCAGCATGATGACAAAAACGAACAGCACCATGATCGCGCCCGCGTAAATGATCACCTGCACCACGGCGACGAACTCGGCGCCCAGCAGCATGTACTCGACCGCCAGCGAGCCCATTACCACGATCAGCGACAGCGCGCTGCTGATGGGGTGCCGCTGCGCCAGCAGGTTGATGGCGCCCGCCACACAGATGGCGCCGAAAAACGCGAAGATTGCGAAGTGAAGCATGTTTGAGTACCGAGTACTGAGTACCGAGAACTGGTTTCAAAAATACATTTTCGCCTCAGGAAAAATGTCCCTCAGGGGCTAAAGCCCGCCATTCTTGCGGCCTCGAGCGGCACGGCTGAAGCCGTGCCCTTCCCAGAAAACCGATTCTTGAAACCAGTGCTAGTGCCGAGTTGTACCGAACAATCAGTCATAAGAACCGAACAGCCAGTACCAACGTCACGAGCGCAACGCCACCACGAGACTGGTGATCACCACGTTGGCGACCGACAGCGGCAGCAGGACTTTCCAACTGAACCCCATCAACTGGTCATAGCGAAAGCGCGGCAACGTTCCGCGCACCCAGATATAAACAAACAGGAAGAACACGACGCGCAGGAAAAACCACAACACCGGCAGCAGCGCGCGCAACAGGGGTGGACCGAAGACCGGCCCGCCCCAACCCCCAAGGAACAGCACGCTCGCCAGGCAGGCGACCGTCACCATGTTGGCGTACTCGGACATGAAAAACATGGCGAACTTCATGGAGCTGTACTCGGTGTGATAGCCGGCCACCAGTTCGGTCTCCGCTTCCGGCAGATCGAAGGGGATGCGATTGGTTTCGGCGTACGCGGCGCACAGGTAAATGAAGAAGGCCACGATCTGTCCACCGCCGAAAATATTCCAGTGCCAGAATCCGCCGGACTGGTGTTCCACGATGCTGCGCAGGCTGAAGGTCCCGGAGAGGATGAGCACGCCCACCAGCGACAGCCCAAGCGCAACCTCGTAGCTGACCATCTGCGCGCTGGCACGCAGCGAACCCAGCAGGGAGTACTTGCTGTTGGACGACCACCCCGCCAGCGCCACGCCGTACACCCCCATCGAAGTGATGCCGAGGATGATGAGCAGCGCGACGTTGACGTCGGTGATCTGCAGCGGAATGCGCGCGCCGTTCAGCGTGATCCAGCCGCCGATGGGGATGACCGCAATCGAAGTCAGTGCCAGGGCCAGCGAAAGGATCGGCGCCAGCAGGTATAACGTCTTGTGAACATAAGGAGGTGTGAGGTCTTCCTTAAAGAACAACTTTAAGCCGTCGGCGATCGGTTGCAGCAGCCCGAACGGGCCCACGCGCGAGGGTCCCCAACGGTTCTGGATGTGGCCCACCAGCTTGCGTTCCAGCCACACAGTGTAGGCCACCACAGTCAAAAGCAGGCCCATCGCGATCGCGACCTTGATCACGGAGATCAGGAGAAACGTTCCGAGGCTGAGATTGCCAGATGGCATAGAAGCTTTTAGCTCTTAGCTCTTAGCTTTTAGCTACAGAAAACCGAGAACCGACCACCGAAAACCTAAAACCTACACCGCCACTTCCTGATCCTGTTCATCCTCCGGCAGCTTGCGTTCGTTTTCGACCACCGCATTCAGCGTTTTCGAATATCGTCCCAGCGTTCCCGAGGTGAACAGCGTGTCCTCGGAGGGCACGATCAACTCGGGATGGCTCGGCAGACTGCTCGCCGGCACGATGCGGGTGTGCTCATCGTTTCCCGCGACCAGGTTCAGGCGCGAGACGTCGTAGCCGGGGACGAGGCGCTGAATTTCGTCGAGCATGGCCAGCGGGTCAAACGGGCTCATTTTCGGCTCCAGCCCGTGACGCTCCAGCCAGACGGCGTGGCGGTCGGCCTCGCCGGATTGAGCGCCGCGTGATTGTCCCATGTCGGCGCGCAGCGGGCGCCCGAACGGCACCAACTGCCGGATGTCGTAGCCAATCTTGCCGGCGATGCGCACGATGATTTCGAAATCCGACTTGGCGCCCTCGACCTCGCCGGCCTTGCGCAACATCTGCAGATCGCCGCAGGTGTTGGTAAACGTCCCCGATTTTTCGTAGGCGCAGGCTGCCGGCAGAACCACGTCGGCCGGCAACGCGGTCTCGGTCAGGAACATGTCCTGCACCACCACGAACGGCTTGGACAGGACGAAGGCGTCAATTCCGTAACGCGCCACCGGGTTGGAGCCGACGATGTACAGCGCCTTGATGCGTCCGTCGCTGGCGGCTTCGAACATCTGGCGCAAGTTAAGCCCGGGCTGGTTCGGCGCCGACGCGTACCACTCTTCCTTCGTTGCCGCGTTCGCGACCGGCACGTACCCGGGCAACAGGTCGGGATACAGGCCCATGTCGGCGGCGCCGCGCGAGTTGGCGTAGTCGCCCAGGCAGATGAACTTCGCCTGGGGCAGCGCGCGCACCAGTTCAGCGATGCCGCCGGCCCGCAATTCCGAGCCGAAGGCCACCACCAGTTGCTGCTCGCCGCGAAGTTTGTCGCGCAGTTGCGCCAAAATCTCGGCCGAGGTCTCGCCGGCGGCCAAGCCCGAAGGCGCGGCCTCGTTACCGGCGAGGAAATGCGCGAACGCGCTCTCGCCGTTGTCTTCGGAAATCTGCGCGAAGATCGCCGCCTGGCGGCGCAGCTTGATAGGAGCGGCATTCACCACGTACAAGCGCGCGCGGTGCAGGCGAACATTGTTGCGAATCTGCCATGCCAGCAGGGGATGCTGGTCGGTGGGGTTGTTGCCGATCACCAGGATGGCCGGCGCCGAGAAGACGTCGCGCATGCTGGCGGTGCAATCTTCCACCCCGCCGCGCACAAAATCGGCGCGCGTCTGGGACCCCGGTTGTCCGGCTAGCGCGCTCACGAACCCGGGGAAATCGGCGGTGCGTTGGTGGTCAATGTTGTTGGTGCCCAGCACGGTGCGCGCGAATTTCTGCAGCAGATAGTTTTCTTCGTTGGTGGTGCGATTGGAGCCGATCACGCCGAATGCCTGGCCGCCGTCGGCGTCCTTGATCTGCTTGAATCGTTCGCCAATCAGGTCGATGGCTTCTTCCCAGGTTGCGGGCTGGAGCTTGCCCTCGCGGCGGATCATGGGTTGCTTGAGGCGGCGCGGGTCGTCAGCAAAATCGAAGGCGTAGCGTCCCTTGACGCACAGGAAATCGCCGTTAATGCCGCTCTTGTCGCGGTTGTCGCCGCGCACGATGTCCATGCCGGTGTCGGCGCGCCGCACCCCCAGCGTGGTCTTGCAGCCGTCGCCGCAGTGGGCGCACATGGTGCCGACGTGGTGCATCTCCCAGGGGCGCGTCTTGTAGCGGTAGGCCCCGCTGGTGAGCGCGCCCACGGGGCAGATGTCAATGCACATACCGCACTCTTCGCACCACAGGTAATCTTGCTTGTTGGGGGCGATTACCTGCGCGGAGCCACGGTTCTGGATGCCCAGCGCCCACACGTCCATACCTTCGCCGCAGACGCGCACGCAGCGGTAGCACATGATGCAGCGCGGCCGGTCAAAGTAGACCACCGGCGACCACTGCTGCTCGTCGCGATGGTTCTTGATGTCAATCAGCTTGGACTCGGCGGCGCCGTAGGTGAACGTCATGTCCTGCAACTCGCACTCACCGCCGGCATCGCATACCGGGCAGTCCAGCGGGTGATTGCCGAGCACCATCTCCAGCATCGCCTTGCGCGCCTGCCGCACCTCGTCGTTGTCGCTGCTGACCGTCATGCCCTCGCTGATCACCGTGGTACACGCGGTCTGCAGCTTCGGCATCTTCTCGATCCGCACCAGGCACATGCGGCACGCGCCCTGCAGCGACAGCCCCGGGTAGTAACAGAACGAGGGGACCTCGATGCCGGCGGACTTGCAGGCCTCGATCAGCAGCGTCCCCGCCGGGGCCGTGATCTTCTTGCCGTCAACCGTGATGTTTACGTCTGCCATGATTTGTAATTTGCAATTTGTAATTTGCAATTTGCTTTGCAACCCAGCGCCGCAACGACCACATCCACAGCGGCCCCAATTGCAAATTACCAATTACAAATTACCAATCCCGCTACGCCAGCACCGGAAGTTGCTGCACGCTCGCCGCCTCGTACGGACACGGCCTTCCTTCCAAATGCGCTTCGAACTCCTCGCGGAATTTCTTCACGATGGAAATGATCGGCATGGCCGCCGCGTCGCCCAGCGGGCAGAAGGTGCGGCCAAGCATGTTTTCCGCCAGGTACTGAATGTTGTCGATGTCCTTCTTGACGCCGCCGCCGGCGTGAAAGCGGTTCAGGGTTTTCTTCAGCCAGTCGGTCCCCTCGCGGCACGGGATGCACCAGCCGCAGCTCTCGTGCTGGTAGAACATCATGATGCGCTGCGCGTACTTGACCATGCAGGTCTGGTCATCGAGCACGACCACGCCGCCGGAGCCGAGCATGGAACCGGCCTTCATGAGCTGGTCGAAATCCATGCCGACATCAATCTCGGCGGCCGTGAGCACCGGGGTGGACGATCCGCCGGGCGTGACCGCCTTCACCTTGCGGCCCTTCCAAATGCCGCCGCCTACATCGTCAATCATCTTGCGCAGGTTGTAGCCGAGCGGAAGCTCGTACACGCCGGGTTTGTTGATGTGCCCGCTGAGGCAGAACAGGCGCGTGCCGCCGTTCTTGGGCGTGCCCAGGTCGGCGAATCGTTGACCGCCGCCATGAATGATGTGCGGCACGCAGGCCAGCGTCTCGACATTATTAATGATGGTTGGCCCGCCCCAGAGTCCCACCACCGCCGGGAACGGCGGGCGGATGCGCGGAACCCCGCGTTTGCCTTCCAAGGATTCCATCAGCGCCGATTCTTCGCCGACCTCGTACGCGCCGGCGCCGGTGTGCCAGTAGACGTCGAAATCCACGCCGCTGCCGAAAATGTTCTTGCCGAGACAGCCACGCGCGTAGGCGTCGGCTATGGCCTTGCGCATGATGTCGACCAGGTAGCGGTATTCGCCGCGGATGTAGATAAACCCGACCTTCGCCCGAATCGAGAGGCCCGCAATCACCACGCCTTCGATGACCGCGTGCGGATCGTGCTCCAGGATCAGACGGTCCTTGCAGGTGCCGGGCTCGCTTTCGTCGCCGTTGCAGAGGACGTACTTGGGTTTCGGCGAATCCTTGGGCACGAACGACCATTTCAAGCCGGCGGGAAATCCGGCGCCGCCGCGCCCGCGCAGGTTCGACGCCTTGACCTCGTTGATGATCCCGTCCGCACCCAGCGCGAGCGCCTTCTGCAGCGCCTTGTAGCCGTCGAGCTCGATGTAGCGGTCAATGTCGGCCGCACCCTTCCCGAAGCGCCGCGAGACGACACGAACCTCATCGGGATGTGATACCAAGTCAGCCATTCTTAAGCTTCGCCCTTGTACCACCGCTGATAAAGTGCCATTGCATCCGGACTCATTCCCGCCGTATAGCTGCATTTCGGAAACCGCTTGCAGCCCCAGAAGGGACCGTACTTGCCTGACTTCGCTTTCATGGTGCTGCCGTGGTCCGGACACTCAGGAGCTAACTTGTTGACCTGCTCCAAGAGCTCTTCCATCCTCTGCTGCTTGTGTTCTGCTTGCTCGACTTTTCGTACCTCAGCGTCGGTGTCGATGGCTGGCTTTCCAGACGCCGCGCTCTTGTACTCAGCCTCGGAAATCTGCTGTTCCGAAACCTTGCGAACCTTTCGTCCACCACGAGGACTAAAATCTTTTTTTTCATGAAGCTCAACCCGAACGAACCCGTCGCCCTTGCGAGCGACAACCCATTCGGTCGTGTACTCGTTCTGAAATCCGCTGGATTCCTCGCGTTCATCGCGGCCAACGACAACGATGTCGGATAAGCCCCAGTTCAAATACTCCGGGAGGAACTCTGACATGCGTACCTACCTTCAGATGGCCTCGTCACTTGCAGCCTTGTAGCGTGCCAGGACCTCGTCCACCTTCTCCGGCGTCAGCTTTTCATGAAAGTCGTAGTTCACCTGCATGGCCGGCGCCCAACTGCAAGCGCCGATGCACTCCACCTCTTCGAACGAGAACATTCCATCCGCCGTGGTGCCCTTGTGAGGAATGCCGAGGCGCTGCTTGACGTGCGCGCTGATCTCGTCGGACCCGCGCAGCATGCAGCAGATATTGCGGCACACCTGCACGTTGTACCGGCCGCGCGGCTTGGTGGTCAGCATCGAGTAGTAGCTGATCACGTTGCGGATCTCGAGCTCGCTCAGGTCAACCTTTTGCGCAATGTATGAGATCGCCTCGTCGGACAAGAACCCGAGCTCATCTTGCGTGTACAGCAACATCGGGACGAGGAAAGAGCGGCGGGTCGGATAGTCCTTCATCTTCTCGGTGAAGAACGAGTCGAGTTGTTCGGAGACCACCATTGTTCGTGCCGTCCCTACGGGACTCTGTCGTTTTCTTCACGCTTACCCAGGGCTTCCGCCCTGGGCTAACGAATGCCGCCCGCTTCGCGGGCTGAATCAGCGATCAACGTCGCCGAGCACAATATCAATGCTTCCGATCGCCGCGACCACGTCCGCGATCAAGCGGCCTTCGCACATTTTCGGCAGCGTCTGCAAATTCGCGAATGAGGGCGCGCGCACGTGCACGCGATACGGCTTCGGAGTGCCGTCGCTGACGATGTAGAAACCCAGCTCGCCGCGCGGCGATTCCGTCGCCACGTACACCTCGCCCGGAGGAACCGTGAAGCCCTCGGTGATGATCTTGAAGTGGTAGATCAGGGCTTCCATCTGCGTCTTCATCTTCTCGCGGTCGGGCAGCACTACCTTGGGCGCATCGGCCTTGATCGGCCCCTCGGGCACGCCCGCCAGGCACTGCTGGATGATTCCGGTGGACTCGCGCATCTCCTGCACGCGGCAGATGTAGCGCGCGAACACGTCGCCAACGCTGGACACCGGGACCTTGAATTGGAATTTCTCGTATCCGGAGTAGGGAGCGTCGCGGCGCAGGTCAATGTCCACGCCGCTGGCGCGCAGCGTCGGGCCGCTGGCGCCGAGCGCGATCGCGTCCTCGGCGGTCATGTGCGCGATGCCCTTGGTCCGCCCTACCCAGATGGGATTGCCGGTCAACAAGTCTTCGTACTCATCCACTTTGGAAGGGAAGCGATCGGCAAAATGCTTCACCCGGTCGAAGAAGCCGATGGGCGGCTCCAGGCTGAGCCCGCCCACGCGGAAGTAAGAATCGAACATGCGCTGCCCGGCCAGCGCCTCGAACAGCCGCAGGATGTCTTCGCGCTCGCGGAAGCAATACAGCATCATGGAGAGCGCGCCGATATCCATGGCGTGCGTGCCCAGCCAAACCAGGTGCGAGTTCAGGCGGGTCAGCTCGTTCATCAGCACGCGGATCCACTGCGCGCGCGGCGGCGCCTCGATGCCCAGCAACTTCTCCACCGCGAGCACGAACCCGAGCTCATTGCTGAACGGCGCCAGGTAATCCATGCGGTCGGCCAGCGGCACGCATTGCTGGTAGAACTTGGCTTCGTAGGTTTTCTCGATGCCGGTATGCAGGTAGCCGATATCGGGCATCATGCGGACCACGTTCTCGCCATCGATCTCGAGGATGAGGCGCAGCACGCCATGGGTGGACGGGTGCTGCGGGCCCATGTTCAGGACCATGGTCCGGTCGCTGGTTTCCTCCAGCGAGGCGATGTGCGGAAGGTGGCCCATCAGCGGTAGCCCTCGACGGGATAGTCCTTGCGCAGCGGGTGGCCTTCCCAGTTTTCCGGCATCAGGATGCGCCGCAGGTAGGGGTGGCCCTCGAAGCGGATGCCAAACAGGTCGAAAACCTCGCGCTCGAAGTAATTTGCCGCCGGCCAAACCGAGGTGATCGAGGGCAACGACGGGTCGTCGCCGCCCAATTTGACCTTCAGGCGCACCCGGGATTTTTTGGGGATCGAAAACAGGTGATAGACGACTTCGAAGCGCGGATCCGACGGATACCAGTCCACGCAGGTGACATCGGAAAGGAAATTGAACTGCAGCCCGGGATCGTCGCGCAGGATGGCACAGGCTTCGCGAATGGCGTCGCGCCGGACGTAGATGCTGAGTTCGCCGCGGTCGAACTTGGCTCCTTCCACGGCGTCCGCGCGCCAGGCCAGCATCCGCGCCAACTCCGGCCGGTCCTGCAGTTGGCTCACGTCAGTGATGGCGGGCGTCGGCGGCATGTTCAGGGCCTGCTCCCCTCCACCGGCCCGGAGAAGACCGGCGTGGCGTCAGGCGCTGCCGCCGGTTCGGCCATCACGGCCGAAGTCCGCCCAGCCCTCGCGCCGATGCGCTCTGTGCCCGACCAGTCGAGCACGCCCTTGTTCCACACGTAGAAAAGCCCCACCAGCACGATGCCGATGTACACCAGCATCTCCCAGAAGCCGAACATCTTCAGCTCCCGCAGCAGCACCGCCCAGGGATAGAGGAAGACGGCTTCCACGTCGAACAGGATGAACAGCATCGCGACCAGGTAGAACTTCACCGAGAAACGTTCGCGGGCGTCGCCCACCGGGGTCATGCCGCATTCATAGGGCGACATCTTGGCGCGATTGTAACGATGTTTGCCGACGAAGGTGGAGAGGATCACCATCGCGCCCGCCAGCGCCAAAGCGGCTCCTAGCTGAATCAAGAGCGGCAAGTAGCGGGCAAAGTAGTTGTCCGGCATAAGGGGAGCTGTATATAATTCGCGCCCAAGCGCGGAATAAACCATCGAATATAGATTTCGTTGCTGTGCAGTGTCAAGCACGCTCGGCAGGGCCGTGGGAAGCGGGTTTGCAGCCATTGCGAGCGGGTTCAGTGCGGCGTTCCATCCATGCCGCAAGGCCGAAAATCAGCGGCAGTTCAGCGCCAGGAATCTCCTAAGGTACGTGCGTGATCTTCGGCTTCAATACCGACGTCAGGTTCGCTGACACCGTGTACCACGTGCAGAGCGAAGCTCGACAGCACGAACTCGTGCTGCAGACCCTGGTATTCGTGAAAGGCCGATGTATCGGCAAACGCACCGCCTCCTACGCGGAACAAACCAAGCAGCCCGGCTTTTCCGAAGAGCACATGCACGAGATGCTCAAGGATCAGCACAAGCACTTCGTGGCCGCCGTCCGCGAAGGCAGAATCGAAGCCGAACTCGGGGAGCGCTCCGAGCATGCGCAGGCGGAAGCGCCACCGCCCGCAGCCGCGGCGCACATCGCCGAATTCGCCATACCGGCTGTGGCGGCCGCTGACACCGCCTCTCAACCGGAGGAGCCCGATACCGTGGTGATCGAACCGGAGATGATGCCGGCGGCGGTTGCTGCCGCACCTGACACGGCCCCGGTGGACGATCTCGCCGCCCAGTTTGCCGCCGCCGTAGCCAGCAAGCCGGTGGATCCCGGATTGAGCTTGATCCCTGCCGGCACATTGATGGGAAAAGGCCTCTCGCTGGAATGTCGGCCGCCGGCGGCCGGCGCCGACGCGAGTGCGCTCACCATCGGCGTGGAGATTGGCGATGAAGACGGTCCCGCCGCCGGCGCCCAGATAAGCTGCCGCATCACCTCCGGCAAAACCCACGCTAACTACCTCTATGCGACCACCAACGCCGATGGAGTTGCCGACGTACAGCTCGCCCTCAAGGATCTGGACCTCAGCGCTACCGCGCTGCTCATACAGGCCAGCCACCGCGGCAAGTCCGCCAGCCGCAAGTACAAGCTGCAAACTTCGTCGTAGGAGCAGGACGGCCGCCTGAGCGCTTGGGTGCGAGACCACCTTTTGCTACACTACGGACTGTGCCGCAAGGCGCCCCACATCTGCCCAAAGTTGGCCAATAGGGGAGTTTCGTACTGCAGGCGCGGGCGGGGTTGGTATATCGGTCGTGCCCAGGTTGAGCCGCTTTGCGGGCGTGTGAGCCCGCAGGCGAAATCCCGAGCGAGGCCCGCAGGGCCGACGAGAGACCTCTGAAGCGGACGCCTTTTTGACGAGCGGGGTTGGTATATCGGTCGTGCCCAGGCTTCCCAAGCCTGTGAAACGGGTTCAACTCCCGTACCCCGCTCCAAGTTTTCAATCAGTTACAGACGCGGTTTGGACTGCCACAGTCCACGTTCACTGAATCACCATCCTGACCACCTTGCTGTGCGCACTCCGGAGTGAATCCGGGATGGCGTCTCCATAAATGTTCATGGTGGTGCGGATGTCGGAGTGCCGCATGAGGTTCTGCTGCACCGTCATCGGCGCCCCGGTTTCATCCAGCCATGAGCGGTACGTGTGTCTCATCGTATGCCAGCCGATCGCACCCAGGCCGGCGCTCTTGCTGGCTTCCTTGAGCGCCTGGTAGAGCTTGCTGTAGGCGTACGGCTGGCGGCCGTTGCGATATGGTGATGCCCACACCCAATCCTCGGGACCGGCAAAAGCAGTTGCGCGGTACCAGGTGAGCATTAGCTCGGCGAGTTGTGGGTCCATCGGCAACGGTTTGCGTGAGCGGCTGGTTTTCACCTCGCCTACGCGCTGGCGTACCGCGCCGCGGCGAATGTGGACCTTGAGGTTTTTCCAATCGAAGTCCGACCACTTCAGCGCGATGAGCTCAGAGAAACGGAGTCCGAGGCACATAACGAACAGCAGCATCGTGCGAAGTGGTTCGTCGGAAATCTTCGACAGCAATTCATGAAACTCATCGACGGTCAGAATCTGCGGTTCTTTCTGGCGAATGGTACAGCCGCGGATTTTAACCAGTTCCATAGGATTCCGTTCGATCTTGAGATATCCCCAGAACTGTGCGGCCTCGATGAGTATTCGGAGAACGCCTTGGATGTTGGCCTGGGTTTTGGGCGCGAGCCCGAGGCTCTTCAGCCACGCTTCTACCGGGGCGGGGCGAAGGTCAGAAATCAGCGCGTCTCCCCACTGAGGTAAAATGCGAGCCTTCAGAAGGCGCTTGTAGTCACTTGCGGTTGAGAAATGCGGCGGTAGCTTTTCCGCGATGTAGCGTTCAGCGATCGCCGTGACCGTGATACCCTCTGGCTCCGCCGGCTGATTGATCCTCTCCCGCATGCGCACTGCGGCACGGCAGAGTGAGGCTTGCTCTCTGGCGCTGTATTGCTCCTGTGTACCGATCCGAAAAGCGCGGCGCCGCCCATCGGCGTCGCGCCACCGGAGGTACCAGGTGCGGGTTCGTTTATCAAAAGTCACGGAACCTGCTTGATTGGTTTCTCGCGTTGCCATCAGTTTCTTTCCTCCGATTCAGCAACGCGCGGGTGGCCGTTGCACTTTAATCGAGAAATACAGTTGATTCCCGATGTAATCAATGAGCCGGGCAAGCTCTTTGAAATCATTCTGCCATTGCTCCGACCTGTCCTTGACCGCGACGCCATGGATCAACTTGTTCATCCGAACCGAAGCGGAACGGATGATGGTCTCAATCAGGCCAAAGGACCGTTTCCTGATGTCAGCGTCACTTTCCTTCGGCACATCTGACGAAAATGTTAGCGCTCCCCGAATGTCATTCAGACATTGTGCCGAGCGCCGCGGACGGAATGCCTCACCGTCGATTACCGGCTGAATCACTGCGTAAGCAGAGGCATCTCCCTGCCAGAGGTAAAGACCGGTCGCGATGCGGTAACACCACTCGGTGGCATCACCGCCGTCGTTCGGAAGATCGTTTCTGGACAGAATTGTATTCAGAAGATCAATTACTTCGCTCTTGCAGCGGCCAGACAACGGGTTCACCACCGCGTACAACGCGCTGCCCAAGACGCCTGTGCTTCTCTCAGATCTCGCTAGATCACGCAGGATCGACCAGAGCGAGGCGAGATCGGCGTCATGAAGAGGCAGCAACCGCGTGACGACCTGAAATCGCACGGCGGGTACAGGATCGTTCAATGCACGACGAGCGTTTTCGAGGATTTCCGGATTGAGACATTTCTTGTTTGCGAGCAGACACCCTATGCCAGCCGCCGCCTCAATTCGCTGAAGGGGTGCCCCCCACGACGGCGCGCGATCAAATTGGGCATCGTATTCAGGATGGTGTTCTGGCACTGGACTATTTAAGCCAGAAAACAAGATCGATTTCACCGTCTCCCCAAGAGACGTGGAACAATCGAGATCCTTCCATTTCGCCACGACTGCACACGCAGCAATCCAGTGTGCTTCGGCAGAATTTCTCACTTCTACGTGCACGCCTGGATCGTTCGCGGAGAGCGCGTTACTGACGAATGTCAGTCCAGGCATAATACTTTCCACATCGCCGCTTTTGGGGATGCTGTTGGTGAATCTTGATGCAAAACTCCAGAGCTTATCTCCCGCTTCGCGCAGCGTCGCGTTGGGTTCAGCATCATCTGGCACACCGTGCTCCCGCATCCGATCCACGTCCGAATACTGAAAAGCCTGGGCACCACGCGAGACGAAGGGGGGCGATTTTCCGGCGCACCTCCGGCGCGAGCCAGTTCATCCCTTCTCGCGATCGATTCCGGAAGCATCAAGAGCTCTTTCGGAATGCAGCCGAGCAGCCGGTCACGATAGTGCGCTTTCGCCTCAGCAACCTCACCGATCGCATCATCGGAGAGATGGTGAATCGCCGCTTCAACTTCTCGCCGGTGATTCTGGTCCAGTGCCTCGAAGCCGATGCTGAGCAGATCGCCGATTGCGGAAGAAAGATCGTAAGAGAGCAAAGCAGATTCGCTGACCAGCAACGGATACACTACTTTCGTCATGCCAGCACCGGACGCCATTGCTACCGTGAGAATCTTGCGCGGCACATATGCGTATTTGGCGTCGTCCAACAACCGCAGAACCGCTTCGTCCGCGTCCGAAGCGGTTTCTGGCGACCTTGCAAGCTCTTCGAGCTTGCGAAAGTACGTATCCGCTATATTCAGCACATCGTCACGAACGGTTGAACCATCCCAGATTGCCGAATAGTCCACAAGAACCGTGTGTTCCTGTTCCCCGATTTGATAAGTGATGACCTGCTCAGCATTACGCGGCTCGTGCTTGCGCGGGATATAGTCATTCACGGCCGCAAGCACGATCTCAGTGCACCGATCAAAGTTCTTTTCCAGATAACGAGGGAATACCTGGGCGAGCTGCCAGTACGTCTGGTGGTAGTCCTGCCGCCTATTGGCAGTGAGGGCCATAATGCGGCTTTCGCTCATCGACGTTTGCTGTTCGGATTCCTCTTCGTAACTGAAGAACGCGATGTAGATGTCTGCGACAAGCTGGGGATCGATATCAAAAAGAAGCGAGACCTTACGTGAAATCCAGTGCCCCTGTTCCGCTCCTTTGTTGCGGATCTCTTCGGGTGCAATGAGTTTTCGTACGGCTCGGGCCGACTCCTCACGATTTACCCAAAACAGGTCCATGACATTGCTGATAGCCCGACCAACAAGCCAACCGTCGCGAGGTTCCATTTCGAGGAAGCGGTCTAGTAATAGAACTGCAGCGTGGCTGAGAGCGAGCGTGCCTGCGAGCGAGTTCGTCTTTGCCTCATTCATCCTCTCTACGATGTGGTCTACCAGCGATTGGCAGACCGCGACGACGCGCAGAGAGCACTTCGACAAAGCAAGCCGGTGGCAAAAGTGGGACCACAAGCTGAGAGTCGAAGTGGGTACGCCGGCAAGCACGGCACCTACAACGTGAACAATCCACTGTTCCGCCAAATCAACTTCTTTCGCATTGGCTGATTTCAGAGCCTCAATCAACGGCAACAAATCTTGCTCGTTCTCGGCCAGCTCAGGAATGACCGCAGGACCAATGATCTTCGCGATGGCGGGAACCTTCTCATGAGCAGAAAGACTCCGCAACAGACGCCAGAATGCGTCCCGATTCTTCAACCACGCTTCTTTGAAGAGCAAATCAATGCTGGGGCGAAGGAACAGTGACAGATCCCGCTCCGACGCCAGGGACGTCAGAAAGCGGTCGAAGTCTGCGGCGAGAAGGAGACGAGACGCCGCATAGTCGAACAGCAAGTGATGCGAGAAACCAATGATGTAGCGACCGTGAAGATTTGCAATTTGTTCGACAAGCACATCGTCTGAGCAAAGCGACGAGAATTCCTTGGTTGCGGCTGCATCACGCAACTGAAGTTTGGAAACGGTGAGACGTCGCTCCAGAACCAGGGCCGAAGCACATCGACCAAAACCAACTCCCGTGCTGTGCCTTCGCTAGCTGACTTCACCACTCGATGCAGCCAGTATTGGCTGAGTAGCCCGACCTGCGTCTCGATCGCGGTGAGCTCCGAATTGCTCAGATCGCTCGAAAGCATTTCCGCCACCAGACGGAGGTTGAACGGAATCTCCAACAGCTCTTGAAGCGCAGGTGTCGCGGACTCGAACACCGGGTCCAATTCCGGCGCTTGCGTGCGGATATCCTTCAACTCCAATGGGCTGAAACGCGGTACTTAGATGTGTCGGAAATCGAAGAAGGAAGAAGAATCTTGAAAATACTCCGGTGCGGCGTCACCGATTGGTCTCCTTTGGCGACAATACGTCCCGAACCGCGGCAGGACCGCCCTCACAGAAATGTGTGACGTCCATCACAGCCTGAGGTGAGAGTGGTGCGCAAAACTGGCCTCGCTGCCGCCGGTGAGGGTGGAGGCCATCCATATCAAGATCACCTGCTGCCGCAGCTCCGGCTCGACCTATCGCGGCCGGCGCAAGCGCCCAATGAGCAGGTGAAGCTATGCAATCTCTGCTGTGGCACGTGACCAACCGCACAGCCGAAACCTTGCTCATCTTCAACCTCTTTCACCTGCTGCTGGCCGGGTTGGCGTTCATGGTGCTGGTGCACCAGCGCATCAACCGGGGGGTCCGGGGCCGGCCGGAACGATTGATCACGATTGGGTTCGCCACCCTGGTACTGCACTTTGCGCTGCTGACGCTGCGCTTCGCGGTGGCATTCTTTCTCCATCAACAGGTGCGGCTGGCAGGCGTCGAGCGGTTTTCGCACGGATTGCTGGTGGCCGGCGTACTGATCATGGTGGCCGCCTACCTGGACGCGGCCAAGCGCAAGGTTTTTCCCGGACTCATTGCCGGACTGCTGACGGTGCTCGCCTTGGTGGTGATTGACCTGGTGGCGGCTGGGGCCGCAAACGGCACGGCTGACGGCACACATTCCTGGGCGACGCTGGTGAGCGATGGCCTCGCTGTAGCAGCGCTGCTGCTTCCCATCCGGGCGGTTGTGCGCGGCGATGTCGGTTGGAACGGCCGCGTGTTTCGGCTAGTGGCGCTGATCAGCCTAACCATGGTCTTCGTGCTGCACGCGGCGCCGACGGTGGCGCCGGCGAATAACAGCGTGTTCCTGTGGAACCTGCAGGAGCAACTGATGTCGCTCTCCCTGTTTGGGTTTACTTGGGCGGTGGGCGAGCGTTCGCAACATTTGCTGGACCGGGTGTTTGTGCGCCTCAACCTTACGTTCCTCATTCTTGCCAGCCTGATCATGATGATCACCGCCGGGATGGAAAAGTACCAGTACTTCCGGCTGGCGGAAGAAAGGTCGGTGAACCTGGCCGAGTTCCTGCGCGGCCACTACATCTACTACCACGAGCGCGGCGAGACCATGCCGCAGATCTTCGATCATCCCGAAGTGCTGCGGCGGGTGGTGGCGGAGTTCGGCAGCCTGCCGGAATTGCGCGAGGTGAACGTTTATGCGAACGGACAGCGCGCCGCGTTTCGCTACCTGCCGGATTGGGAGGTGAAGGAAACCATCACCACCGACGATGCGTCCACCAGCGCACAGGCTGACAGCGCGCTGCGCAACAGCTTCCAGATGATCTGGCTGCCGATCCGCGAAGGAGGCAGGCGCGAGCACATCGAGTTTGTGGGAACGCTGGATTACGTGAACGCCTATATCGGCAAGTACATCATCTTCATCTACTGCGCGTTCACCGTGATGCTGGGGCTGGGGACGGTGATCATCGGGATCATCGTGGTGGACACCGACCGTCAATTGAAGCGGCGGTATGCCGAACTGCAGCAGACGCAGCAACAATTGGCGCAGGCGGCGAAACTGGCCTCGATCGGCGAACTGGCAGGCGGAATGGCGCACGAGATCAATAATCCGATTACCAGCATCCTGGCGCTGTCCAGTCACATGGCGGAGCGGGAAGATGGCGCCCTGACGCCGCGCAGCCGAAAGAGTCTGCAAACCATCGTCAAGCAGGCGGAGCGGGTTGCGAACCTGGTCGCGGGATTGCTGAGTTTTTCGCGTCAATCGCAGTTGCACATCGGCGAACTCCAGGTGCGTGAGTTGCTGGACACCGCGCTCGACCTGGTGCATTTCCGCATCGAGAGCAGCTCCATTAAAGTGGTGAGCGAAATTCCCCCGTCTTTACCGGCGGTGCCAGGTGACGCCAGCCGGCTGACGGAAGTATTCGTCAACCTGCTTACGAATGCGGTTGACGCGATGCCGGGAGGAGGCACGCTTACGGTGCGCGCGCTGCACTGTACGGAAGACGGCGCCGTACGCGTCGAGGTACAAGACACCGGGTCGGGCATCGAGCCCGAGAACCTGCCTCGAATTTTCGATCCCTTCTTTACGACCAAAGCGCCGGGACGCGGTACCGGGCTGGGACTGTCCATCAGCCATGGCATCGTCAAGGACCACGGCGGGGAAATCTGGGCTCGCAGTGAGCCGGGAGTGGGCACTACCGTGGTGGTTTCGCTCTCCGTAGGGGTGAATCAGTATGAATCAGCATGTGTTGATCATTGACGACGACGAAGCCGTGTTGCAGACCTGCGCAACCATATTGGAAGACGCGGGTCACCGAGTGACGCTGGCGTCCACGCCGGAAGCGGGGCTGGACTTGATCCGCGAGAACAGGTTCGATCTGGTGCTGCTCGACTTCAAGCTGCCCGGCATGAGCGGTCTGCAGGTGCTGGAGCGCGCCTGCAAGATCGATTCCGGCCTGGTGGTGATCATGTTCACCGGCCACGGCACGTTTCAATCGGCGGTCGAGGCGGTGAAGAAGGGCGCGTTCAACTACATCACCAAGCCCTTCACGTCGGCGCAGTTTCTGGTGGAGGTCGAAAAGGGCCTGGATCACCGGCGCCGGATGCAGGGCGATTCGCCCGAGATGCAGCATCTGGAGCAGTGCTGCCCGCTGCACCAGATCATCGGGCGCAGCGAAGCCCTGCAGAAGGTCCTGGCCACCGTGGCCAAAGCAGCGCCTTCCGACGCCGACGTACTGGTCACGGGTCCGAGCGGAACCGGAAAGGAATTGATCGCGCGCGCCATCCATGCCAACAGCGCGCGACGCGACAAGGCGTTTGTCCCGGTGGACTGCGCGGCGCTGCCGGCGAACCTGCTGGAAAGCGAATTGTTCGGCCACGAAAAAGGCGCCTTCACCGGCGCCAACCAGGCCAAGCGCGGACTGCTGGAGATGGCCAACGGCGGCACCGTCTTCTTTGACGAGATCGGCGAAATGAATGCCGAGCTGCAGGCGAAGCTGTTGCGCGTGCTGCAGGAGCGCGCGTTCCGGCGCGTCGGCGGCGAGAAGCTGATCGAGGTCAACATTCGCGTCGTCTGCTGCACGAATCGCAATCTGGAAGCGGAAGCGCGCCAGGGCCGTTTCCGCCAGGACCTGCTGTACCGGCTCAACGTGGTCACCATCGCGCTGCCGCCGCTGCGCGAACGCGCCGGCGATGTCGCCATCCTGACGCAACATTTCATGCAGAAATTCTGCCAGGCCGCGAACAAGGGTCCGGTCCAGATCAGCCCGGACGCCCTGCAGGCCCTGGAACATCACGATTGGCCGGGTAACGTGCGCGAATTGCGCAACGTGGTGGAGCGCGCGATCGTGATGTGCGAGGACCACGCGGTACGCCTGCGCGATTTGCCGGAAGCGCTGCGTCAGCGCAGCGAGGATGCGCACGCCGGGCCGGGATACAAGGCGATGCGCGAGCAGTGGGTTGATGTTCAGGGCCGGCAATACCTGGTGTCGCTGCTGCAGCGGCACAACGGGAATGTGTCGGCGGCCGCGCGCGAGGCGCAGATCAGCCGCAAGTCGCTCTACGAGCTGTTGCACCGCTTCGAGATCGAGCCGCGGCAGCCTGGCAGCGATCCGCCCGCACGAAGTGTTTCCTCCGCGTAACACCCACTGTGGGCTGTTACCTCCACGTAACACTTCCCATCGTCGGGAAGGAGTGCGTCCTTCCGAAGATCGCTGCAAGCTGATGAAAATGTAGACCGTTTTTAAGTTCTCCTCGGCGGCGCCGCCCGGCACGCAACGTGCAATTCATTTTCCCGACACACAACCCTACAGGAAAGGGCCGGATGCGATTCGGGCAGCAACGCGGTTTCGGGTGGGCAGCGATTCTGATTCTCGCTGCCGGATCCGCCACCGCCGGGACCCTCGAGGGCCGCGTGCAGACGCACGATGCGAAGCTCGATTTGGCGGGATTCGTAGCGTACGTGGACGACGTTGCAGGGCCCTTTCCTACCCCTGACCGGGTGGTCCTGATGGACCAGAAGAGCCTGCGGTTTGTGCCGCACGTTCTGCCGATCCAGGTGGGTACGACAGTGGAATTCGCCAACAGCGATCCGCTGGCACACAACGTGTTTTCCATCTCCAGCCCGAAACGTTTCAACCTCGGGTTATACGGACGCGGAACGAGCCGGCGCGTGAAGTTCGACCAGCCCGGTGTCGTGCAATTGCTGTGCAACGTGCACCAGGAGATGTCGGCGTTCATCGTGGTGGTAAAGAGCCCGTATTTCGCGCGCACGGCGGCCGACGGAAGTTTTCGGATCGACAACGTGCCGGCGGGTCGCCATCGGGTGCGCATCTGGCACGAAGCCATGGACGAGCACAGCTACGACGTCGAGGTGGCGGCGGCGGGCATAACCAGGAAAACGATCCGCCTGGATTGAGCAGGAACAGAGATGACATCGGAGAGTCGCAAACGCGAAGCGTTGCATAGCGAAAGCGAGGGGCAGGTTTTGCTCAATCCGCAGCAACTGCTGCCGGGTGTGGATTACCTGTACTGCCCCGACTGCGGACATCACGTGGGCAGCATTCGCCTGCAACCGGGAGTGTGGGAAGTGCAGTGCTCGCGCTGTGTCGGCGAGTGCGGATTGTGCGGCTGCAAGACGACCGGGACCTGCCACGGCAAGGACGGCGCGCCGGTACAGACGCACACCTACGTAAGCGGAAGCAAGTAACGCAAGCAAGCGACGAGCCCAACCCGGGGCGCGAAAGTAGCGGTTGAGTCAGGTCGTAAATGGAGGCGCTCATGCGCAAACAACCTGCGGCAATCATGATTGTGGTCGTATTTGCCCTGCTCTTGTCCGTGGCGCTGGTAACACCACCGCAGGCGAACGGGATCCCGGCGTTCGCCCGCAAATACCAGACCTCTTGCACCACGTGCCACGATAACTTTCCGCACCTAAACGATTTTGGCAAGGCGTTCAAGGATGCGGGATTCAAGTTCCCCACCGATGACGAGAGCTTCATCAAGGTGCCGCCGGTACTGCTGGGCGCGCCCGCGCAGAAGGAGCTTTGGCCGAAGACGGTTTGGCCCGGAGTGATTCCCGGCATGCCGCCGATCGGACTGCGGATGAACAACTTCTTCCAGGTGGTGGGGAAAAATCGCGGGAATCTTGCCCCGGTGGGCGCAGGATTTGTTCCGCGAACCGATTTCGAGCCCGGCCTGTTCAGCATCTTCACCGCGGGCAACTTCGGCAGCGACATCGCCTTCTGGGTGGACGACGACCTCAGTGTCGCCGGTTCGGGCGGCAACGGCGGGCTGGGCGACGGCTACCTGAAATTCGTCAACATCGGGCGCTTCCTGCATCTGCCGAAAGACAGCCTCCACATGCGCGTTGGCCAGTTCGAGCTGGAACTGCCTTTCTCGCCGGCACGGAGCTGGAACCTCAGCCCGTGGGACATTTACGACCAAGCCGCGATCGGGGCCATTAATCCGAACCTCGGTCAGCACAACGTGAACAACGGATTTGCCATGTCCAGCGCCGCCCAGGGGGTGGAGTTCAGCGGCGGGCATCACTACGGCGGCTACTTCTGGGCGCTGGCGATCGTGAACCAGACCACCGGTTCACAGGCGATTGATGTCAGCGGCCTGGTGCCGTCGGCGACGGGCGCGAACAGTGGCGGCCTGGGATTCTTTTCCGATGCCAACTTCAAGGACATCTACGGACGTGTCGCGTACCGGTTCAACCTGGAGCGGGATCGCGAAAGCCGCCGGGCAATCCAGGCAGCGGGAGCGACGGGGCCGCGCACGCACACCTATCTCACGCTTGGCAGTCTCTACTACTACGGGCGCTCGGTGCAGCGGTTCGTGGGCGCGGATGCGCTGGGCAACGCCGTGGCTCTGACTGCACGCGAGCCGTTTTATCGCGTGGGCGGTGATTTCGATTTCACTTACCGCAACTTCAACCTCTTCGGCCAGTACCTCTACGGCCGCGACCACAACCTGCTGCCCTTCGACTCGGAAGGAGCGCTGATCCCGCTGCCGGTGGCGACGGGAGCAGAAGCGGTGCCGGTGGGATTCGTGCGCAGCAGGCCGGCAACCTTCAGCGGCGGCTTCATACAAGCCGATTACATGCCCCTGCCCTGGATGATGCTCATCATGCGCTACGACGGCGTGAACTCCTGGGCGGATTTTGCCAACGGGCAGGAGTCCATTCCCGGCGGGAACTTCTTCGGCCCGGCGCAGCACACGCGCAACCGCTTCACACCCGGCGTGCAGTTCCTGATTCACGCCAACATCAAGGCCTCGTTTGAATACCAGTTCCGCCCGCAGCAGCAGGTCGCAGCCGGCACCAACCCCTTGACGGGCTTACCGGTCACGATTGCTCCGTTCCGGACCAACACGGCCACGGCCGGACTGGAATTCGTGTACTGAACCGCAGAGGTGTGACGCACCAGCGTGCGCCGCACCTCCCACAAAATTTGGAGGAATGACACGCATGAAACGCACTCTTGCAACTCTCCTGGCAGTCCTGATGGTTTCCGCGGTCGCTCTGGCAGGCACGCTGAGCGGCAAAGTGAGCGGCGCCTCCGGCGTATCGGTTGTCTACGTGGACACGATCGCGGGCAAGACATTCCCCGCACCGGAAAAACACGTGCTCATCGATCAGAAAGGGTTGATGTTCCAGCCGCACATCGCGGTTGTGCTGGTCGGCACGACGGTTGACTTCCTCAACAGCGACACCGTGGCCCACAACGTTTTCTGGCCTAACATCTCCGGCGACAAGAAGGCCACGCACAATCTCGGCACTTGGCCCAAGGGCGAGAAGAAGGCCTTCAAGTTCGACAAGGTCGGCGTGGTGCCGCTGCTGTGCAACGTCCACCCGGAAATGTCCGGCTACATCATCGTGTCGCCGACTCCGTACTACGCGGAGACGGACGCGCAGGGCAACTACAAAATCGCCAACCTGCCGGACGGCGATTACAAGGTGGTGGCCTGGCACGAGGGCGCGAAGCCGGCTTCGAAGCAGGTTGCCGTCAAGGGCGACGCCAAGGCGGACTTCACGGTCACCAAGTAGGAAACGAGACGATAGGGCGACGGCCATGGAAAAGCGATTCAGCGAAAAGAAAGTGGACCGGGATTGGTTGAACACCAATTTCCCGTGCATGATGGCGTGCCCGGCGCATACCAACGCCGGGCGCTACGTCTCGCTGACCGCCGAAGGCCGGTTCGAAGATGCCTACCGTGTCGCCCGCGATCCCAACCCAATGGCTTCCATCTGCGGCCGCGTCTGCGCGCACCCGTGCGAGACCGCGTGCCGGCGGGGCGAGATCGACAAGCCGATCGCGATCCGCGCCCTGAAACGTTTTCTCACCGAGCGCTATGGACCCGAGTCGCGGCATCGCAGCGACCTGGCGCCGGTGGCCGCCGAGCCGAACGGTTTCAAGGTGGCCATTATCGGCAGCGGGCCGGTGGGACTGTCGGCGGCGCACGACTTGGCGCTGCTGGGGTATTCGGTCACCATCTTCGAGGCCGCGCCCGTGCCGGGCGGCATGCTGTATCTCGGGATTCCCGAGTACCGCCTGCCGCGCGACGTGGTGGAAGCGCAGGTGCGCGAGATCCTGGAGACCGGCGACATTACCTTGAAGCTCAAACACGCGGCGGGGCGCGATTTCACAGTCGGAGATCTCCGCCGCCAGGGTTTCGACGCGGTGCTGATCGCGGTGGGCGCCCACCGCAGCCGCGACCTCAGCATCCCGGGCGTGGACCTGGACGGCGTGCACAAGGGCATCGATTTCCTGCTCAACGTCAACCTCGGCTACAAATTCACCATCGGGAAAAAAGTGATTGTGGTCGGCGGGGGAAACGTTGCCATGGACGTTGCCCGTTCCGCCGCGCGCGAGGTGGTGAAACAGCACGTTGAGGGCGAGATTGTCCCGTCGGACGACAGCATCGCCGCCGTGGCCACGCGCGAGATGGTGGACGTCTCGCTCTCCGCGCTGCGCATGGGCGCCAGCGAGGTCCACATCGTCTGCCTGGAAAAGCGGCACGAGATGCCGGCGGCCCTGGAGGAGATCGAAGAAGCCGAGACCGAGGGGATCATCATGCACCCCGGGTTCGGGCCCAAGCGCATCCTCGGCCGCGACGGGAAAGTGATTGCGCTGGAGACGCTGGACACCAAGTGGGTCTTCGACCAGTCCGGCCGTTTCAATCCCGCGTTCGAGGAAGGCAGCGAAAAGCAGTTGGAGTGCGACACCATCATCATGGCGATCGGGCAGGCGGCCAACCTCGATTTCCTGCGTCCCGAAGATGGCGTGCAGACATCGCCGCGCGGGCTGATCGCAGTGAACCGCGAGACCCTGATGACGAGCGCTTCCGGAATCTTCGCCGGCGGCGATTGCGTGTTTGGCCCGCGCCTGATCATCGACAGCGTTGGGGACGGCAAGCGAGCCGCGATTGCGATGGACGAGTTCCTGCGCGGCCGCAAGCATCCCGAGCCGCTGATCGAAGTCAACATTCTCGACCGGCACCGCATGTTTGCCGACTTCATGGACATCGCTCGCCAGGATGTGCCCATGCTCCCGATCGAGCGGCGCACCGGAGTCACCGAGGTCGAGATCGGCTTTGACGAAGAATCGGCGATGGCCGAGGCGCGCCGCTGCCTGCGCTGCTGGATCAACACCGTGTTCGAAGGCAATCCGGAAGACGGCACCGAGTGCGTTCTCTGCGGTGGCTGCGTGGATGTTTGTCCCGAGAACTGCCTCAGCCTGGTATCGCTCGACCGCATTGACTTTGAGCCGGGCGTGCTGGAAACGATTCGCGACAACTCCCAGGTTTTCGGAGTCGAGCTGGACGACGTGGCGGCCGACGAACTCGGCATCATCACCGGCTCCGCCATGATTAAGGACGAGACGCGCTGCATCCGCTGTGGACTGTGTGCGCTGCGCTGCCCGGCGAACACCATCACCATGGAAGCGTACCGGCTGGCATCGGCGGAACCCAGCGGCCTCATCCCGCTGCAAACGATGGACGTGAAACCGGCCGGCGCGCCAACCGCAGGTAAGTGAAGGATGGTTATGTCGGAGAACGAGAAAATAAAAGAGGCGGGCCTCGACCGGCGCCAGTTCTTTGTCAAGATCGGCCTTGGCTCGGTTGCGGTCGCGGCGGCGGGTACGGCGGCGTTTGCCTACCAGTTTCTCTCGCCCAACGTGCTCTACGAGCCGTCCCCGATAGTGAACGCCGGCAAGCCCGACCGTTACCCGATGGATTCGGTGACGCTCGACCCCCAGACCGGCATTTTCGTGGTCAACAGCGCACAAGGTTTCTACGCCCTGCAGGCCACCTGCACGCACCTGGGGTGCCTGACCGCCTGGAAGCCGGAACTCGGCATCATTGCCTGCCCGTGTCACGGCAGCAAGTTCAAACGCGACGGCGCCAAGATCGAGGGTCCCGCTCCCCGGCCGCTGCCTTGGCTGCGCATGTGGCTCAGCGATGAAGGCGACCTGATGGTGGACCGCGCCGTCCTGCTTTCGTCGCGGCAGTTGGTGAAGGTCTAGTTATGGCGAAGACGCTGGGCACCTATTTCGAAACCCTTCGCGCCAGCCGCGCGTGGCGCTCCATCTTCCGCAGCGGGCGCGGCGGCACCCGGCTGCACGACGTGCTCGCCATCCAGCAGAACGTTTTTCTGCACCTGTTCTCCGCAAAAGCGCGGCGGCGCGCGCTGGACTTCAGCGTCACCTGGTATCTGGGGGCGCTGACCTTCGCCTCGTTTCTCATTCTGGTGATCACCGGAATCCTGCTGATGCTGTACTACCACCCGTCGGTGCCGCAGGCCTATGCCGACATGAAGGACTTGCAGTTCGTAGTGTCTTCGGGAGTTTTTCTGCGCAACCTGCACCGCTGGTCGGCGCACGCCATGGTGTTCCTGGTGTTCGCACACATGTTCCGGGTCTTTTATCGCGGCGCGTACCGGCCGCCGCGCGAATTCAACTGGGCGATTGGCGTGGTGCTGCTGCTGATTACCCTGCTGCTCAGTTACACCGGCTACCTGCTGCCGTGGGACCAGCTTTCGTACTGGGCGGTCACGGTGGGCAGCAACATCGCGTCGGCGGTTCCTGTGTTCGGCGCAAAAATCCGCTTCCTGATGCTCGGGGGCAACCTGGTGAACGCCAACGCGCTGCTGCGGTTTTATGTCCTGCACTGCATGATCCTGCCGCTGACGGCAATCGCATTCATCGCGGTTCACTTCTGGCGCATTCGCAAGGATGGCGGACTCTACGCCGGCGCGCCGCGCGAGCCGGAGGCGAAATGAGCGACAAGGATTTCATTGCCGGCATGAACTCGGATGCGCGGAAGGCGCCGGTGCGGGTGGCGTTCGTCACGCGCCGCACCTCGCCGGCCGTCGTGGTGCAGGACGAAGAGCGGGTCATGACCTACCCGGAAGTATTCTTCCGGGTGGCGGTGGCCGTCATGGTCGGCGCCATCGCGCTCGTCTGGATGTCGCTGCTGTGGGACGCTCCGCTCGAGGGGCTTGCCGACCCGATGCACACGCCTAACCCCGCCAAGGCGCCTTGGTACTTCCTCGGATTGCAGGAGCTTCTCCACTATTTCCCGCCGGTGGTCGCCGGCGTGATGATTCCCACGCTGGTGGTGATTGCGCTCATCATCATTCCGTACTTCAACGTCAACATCGAATCGGAAGGGCTGTGGTTGAACGATAAAGCGCGCCGGCTCCGGATCGTCGGCGTCGTTGTGGTTGCGTTCTCGATTTTTCTGGTGGTGTTCGACGTATTCGTCGCGCTGGCGCCGACGATTGTGGTGGCGGTCTTCATGGTGATCGCTGCGCTGGCTGCGCCCCATCCACCCGATCGCTTCCGCCGTTGGCTGGTCGCGAAGCCGATCTCGTTCTGGATCATGACTTGGTTCCTGTGCGAACTGGTGGTGCTGACCGCGGTCGGCACCTTTTTCCGCGGCCCGGGCTGGTCCTGGGTCTGGCCATGGCAGGGGTACTGAGATGAGCGCGCGAGAAATACTCACATCGCTGCGACGCCGCATCTTCGGCGACAGCGCCCGCACCTTCGGCATCATGAGCGTGGTGTTCCTGGTCTCGCTCGCCATCGCGCCCGCCAAGAATTACTTCAGCGAGTGGCGCCACTATCAGAAGCAGTACGTGAAGCTCATCCGCACGCGCGCCGACGCCGTCACCCTGCAGCGCCATCTGGAAACCGGCATTCAGCAGATCTGGATTCCCGAATACGGCGTCGTGGACCGTTGCACCACCTGTCATGCCGCGTTGCGCGAGACGAGCCTCTCGACCGTCAGCACCCAGCCATTCCGCCCGCATCCGGCGATTCCACACAAGCTCACCGAGTTCGGCTGTTCCACGTGCCATCGCGGCCAGGGCGCCGCCACCACGGTGGAAGAAGCGCATCGCAGCACGCTGGCCTGGGAACAGCCGATCCTGCCGGCGAAGTACATCGAGTCTTCCTGCGGCCAGTGCCATCTCGGAGACCTGCCCGGAACGCCGCAACTCAACTACGGCCGCAAACTGCTGGCGCGCGAAGGTTGCGTGCGCTGTCACGCAGTTCGTCAACCGGACGGCGTGCTGATGCAGGGGACGGACGATCCTCCGTCGCTGGTGCACATCGCCCAGAAGACCACGCGCGAGTGGGTCTACGCCTGGATCAAGAATCCGCAGGCGTACTCCTCCACGGCAACGATGCCGAACTTCAGCCTGAGCGACGATGACGCGCGCGATGTCACGGCGTTCCTGATGGCGCAGAGCACGCCCATCGTACTGCCCGGCGCCGAAAAATCCGCAGCGTCAGCACGCGCCCCGGCCGACCCCACCGCCGGCGCTTCGCTTTACGGTGAATCTTTCTGCGCCTCCTGCCACGCGGTGCAGAACGCCGCCGGCAGAATGGTGGGTGGCGATGTCGGCCCTGAGCTGACCAGGATCGGCACCAAGGCGAAGCCGGAGTGGCTGGAAGCGTGGCTGCGCAATCCCGGCGCCTACGATCCCGACACCGCGATGCCGCACTATCGCTTTGGTGAGCAGCAAATCAAGACGCTCGCCAGATTCCTGGAAGCGAAGACGGATTCGGACCTCCTCGCCAACGTGCATCTGCCCGATCCCACGGCGCAGCAGACCGCGCACGGCAAGCAACTGGTAAATGAATACGGCTGCGCGTCCTGCCACGAGATCAACGGCGTGCGCAAGCCCGACAACTTCGCGCCCGACCTCAGCCACGTGGGCAGCCGTTCGCTGGCGCAACTTGTGTTCGCCCCAGGCGTCTCCCACACGCTGCCCGACTACATCGCCGCCAAGGTGCGTAACCCGCGCGCTTTCGGCCCCAGCCTGAAGATGCCGCAGTTCACTCTCACGCCGCCGCAGGTGGATGCCATGACCACCGCGCTGCTGGCGCTCACCGACCGCGCGCAGTCACAGCCGGCGTCAATGCGCATCGCCTCCCGTCAGCCATCGCATTACAAGCCTGCCGGACACGCCGGTCAGCTCATGGGCGACCTGCGCTGCTTCAGTTGTCATGCCATCAATGGCCGCGGCGGCGACATGGCGCCCGACCTCACATGGGAGGGCAGCTCGGTGCAGGCGAAATGGCTGGCTGATTTCCTGAAGAACCCGAACACGCTGCGTCCGGCGCTGATCCGCCGCATGCCAAAGTTCAACCTCACGGAGGCGGAAATCAAAGAGCTCACCGACTACATCATGACGGTGTATCAGACGCCCGCGTTCGAGCGCGACTCCGTGCCTGCCACGTACCCGCCGGCGACGGTGGACCAGGGGCGCCAGCTTTTCTACTCCAGGTACGCATGCTCCTCATGCCACATCGTGGATCCAGCGAAAGACAAGGGTTACATCGGACCGACATTGACCCAGGTCGGCTCACGACTGACGCCCGCCTGGATCTACCACTGGCTGAAGAATCCGCAGGAGCTGCGTCCCGGCGCCATCGAACCCAACCAGCACATGAGCGACGATGACGCGCGCGCGCTGACCGCCTATCTCATGTCGCTCAAAGGGCAGGCGGCGAAAACGAAAGTGGCCGGCGCACCTCATGCGCAAGCGGAGGCGGGACGATGAAGCGGATTGCATTGGTCGCGCTCTGGTTCGTCATCCTGATCGGCTGCAGCCGCCGGCCGGTGAAGCCTGCCGCGCCCGCTGCCACTGCCTATGGCACTGCGATCGCCGAAGTCAGCGGCGGAAAACAGATTGCTCCAGCGGGCACGTCCCTCGATCAGCCGGTGGTTGTCCAGGTCAACGACGCTCAGGGCAACGGCGTCACCGGCGCGTTGGTCGAGGTGCACGCTCCCTCGGGCGTGACGCTCGATCCCGCCGCCGGTCTCACCGATTCCAGCGGGCAATTCACCGCCAAGGTCACGCTCGGTGGCGTCGCCGGCCGGTACCAGCTGACCGCGATCACGCGCGACAAGGGCGATAAGAGCTACGAGCTCAAGCTCGAGGAAATTGCGCTCGACTACCAGCAGGTGCTGGGCCGGCAAATCAACCAGCAATACTGTTCGCGCTGCCACGATCCCGAGTCCACGCCGGAACGCGTCTCCAATATGGACAACCTCGCCACCAAGCCGCACGGGTTCACCGACGGCGAGACGCTGAACAAAATCAGCGATGCCGACCTCACGGCCATCATCAGCCACGGTGGCGCGGCGCTGAACAAGTCCGCCGAGATGCCGCCCTACGGCTACACGCTGTCCAAGACGGATATCCAGGCCCTGCTTTCCTATATTCGCGCCGTCGCTGATCCGCCGTACCCGACGAAAGGAGTCGTTTATGCGAAGAATTAGCCTGGTCCTCATCCTGTGGATGGTTGCCGGCTGCATCGCCGCGTCCGCGCAGGTGCTCAGCCCGGGCGAGATTGGCGACGACCAGCAACGCGCGCTGCAGGAAAAATATTTCGACCAGCTCAAGCAGTTCGGCGAGGAGGCGCGCGCCCACAAATTTCCGTACGCGTTCTACTTCAGCCGCGTGCTCGACCTCGAGCAGCCGCAGCAGGCCACGGTGGACCAGCGTTCCATCCGCTTCGACTCTTTCAACCGGCAAGTGGTCCTGGAGATCACCGGCAACTACTTCGCGTCCTATTCCTCGCTGCTAATGGATTACAACCACCGGGTACGGCAGGATTTTAACGACGTCGTTTTGCCGCTGTTGAAGATGGCCGCGCCGCGACTCGCCAAGGCAGAGGGATTCCAGGCGTACGCATTCGAGATTTCGCATCACGTGCGGCACAAGGTGATCGGCGTCGAATCCGAGACGGTGGAAAACGTGGTCTACGTTTTCCCTCGCGCCGCAGTTGAGCGCCTGGTCAAGGCCACCACCGCCGAGCAGCAGCAGGCCGCCGTGCTGGATAGCCAGATCCTGGTGGATGGCGAGCGCTTCTCCATGTGGCTGACCGGCGATCCGCCGCCAGGCTCCGAACGCCCGCGCAAAATTGAGAAGCCACGGAACAAGGAAATCGCATCCCTGCAACCGACGATCGGCGCCGCCGATCCGGTGGAGCCGACCGTCAGTTCCAGGCTGCTCGGCTACAAGGAGCCGGCGCCGCGCATCGTCACCGACAAAACCCTCGGCTCATTGCAGGTGGAGCACGATGCGACCCTAACGCGCCTGGTTCGCGATCTGGATCCCCAGGCGCACTTTGTCTCCTACGCTCCGCCCAGCTTCATCACGTTCCACAACGGCGCTTACCTCCAGTTGGCGGTCAATACGCCGCTGAACGCCGCGGTCGCGGGCAGTTCGCGTTACAAGCTCGCTGCCCTGGCCTTCGACGAGCACATCGCACATCTGGTCCGCCCGGTGCTGGCGTACTTTGCCAAGGACACGGATTTTGATGGCATTGATTTCGGCACGTCGGTGAAGCTCTCGACTTCTGCGAGTCCGCTGGCGGTGGAATTCGTTTTTCCATTGAAGGCGCTGCGCTGCTACGCCAATTACGACTGCACCGGACAACAATTAGTCAATGCCGGAATCGTTCTTATGAACGGCGATCGTGTGACGCTGGAGCTACAATCGGCAGAGAAATAGCAGCGGGATTGCAGGATAGACCACCCAACATCACGTAGGCGAACTTGCAGTAATTCCGGTACGCAAGACCGCCGAATAAAGATTCTCTACATTGTTCCCGAATCACGGGCAAACCGGAAGTTATCGGTTCGTCCACGCTGCTGCGTTTCCTCCTGGTGGCGGCAGCGCAAGCTACGGTGCGCAGTGATCCCCACTGGCGGCAAAGATATCTGCACCTGGCGATGCGCCGCCAACGACCCATCGCCAAGATTGCCATGGCGCGCATGTTGGCAGTCCGCCTCTACTGGATGTGGCGGAACCAGTGGGATTATGCGCAGCTGCCGAAGCTTGGTTCGCACGCGGGACAGCCCGGAAATCGCCTTGGTCTGCGGTAGAAGACCGCGTTAATGATTGGGCATCCCGCTCCCCTCCTGCGAGGGGAGTCCGAACAAAGTAATCATGATCGCCGCTGCGATCGAAGAGATGTTTGGGTCGGGCCAAGTTCCCGACCGACGGATTACAAGCGAGCCTTTGGCTTGGCGATGGCAATTGTTTCCAATAGAGCGAAATGGCGCGCCTCTCCTGCGTGCAGGTTGAAGTGCGCTCAAACCGTAGGCGACAGCGCCGACATTGTTAGAGAGGCAATTTATCGCAAGTTATAGGCGATGGCGTCCGCCAATTTGTGGCGTGCGGAGCACGGGAATCGCTCTGGAGCGGCATTACTCCAAGGTCGCTCCTACTTGCTTGTCTGTCCCCCTTCCCGTTATTTCCGGCTCTGCCAGCGCAACCCGCCTCGCACCAGGATCGGCTGGCCAAGCGTCACAACCGGTGTGCGTCCGATGTTGTATTGATCGTTGGTCAGGTTTTCACCTTGGACAAAAACGTCGAACCCCCTGGGCAGCGGATACGAAACCGTTGCGCTGAGCACGAAGTAGGCGCCGAGTGGCAACACGTTCTGATCGTCATCGAATTCGTTGCTGGCGGTGCGTCCCTGAATCGCGACGAAAATCTTCTGCGGAGCAGCCCAGGTCCCCTGGAAGACGAACTCGTTCTTTGGCACGAGCGGAACCTGGTTCCCAACCAGAGCTGGGTTCACAGGAAACGAAGCGACGGTGGAATTGATGAACTGATAAGCGCAGCTCAGCCAAATGCGCTTCGTTACGTTGAGGTTGATGCCAGCTTGGAGTCCGGGCGCTTGAATGCGGCCCAGGTTCTCACGCATGCGCACGATGAGCTGCGGAGTCGTACTGAGTGTTACATTGGCGGCCGGATCGGTGACAAGGCCCCAGAATCCGCCGCCGTAAAGTGTGATGCGGTCCCGCAGCATGGTAGCGCGCACTCCGCCTTCGCCACCGGTAAAGTGTTCGCCCCGCAGGTAAGCATTGGCCAGAGTCTGCACGTTGCCGACCCGGAAGCTGCGGTAGAGTTCGTTCAGTGTGGGAGCGCGAAACGAGCGATACGCGGAAGTATAGAACACGGTATGTTCGCTGGCGCGATAGGACATCGTCAGCCGGGGGCTGAAGGCATTCTGACCGCGGTCAGGGTAGACAGTCTGCGTCGGTTGGCCGCTGGTCGGAATTCGCGTCGAGCTTGCGTCAGAGTTGCTCCACAGGTCTTCACGCGCGGAGAACGTCACCGACCACTTCGGTGTGATCTGCAAGATTGCTTCGGCGAATGCACCCAGCGACTGCTGCGTGCCTCCGTTCGACAGGCGCGCTGTAGGCTGGCCACCCGAGTAGCTGGTTTCGTTGCTGAAGCCGGTGACCTCCATACCGTCAAGTCCTCCCAGCAAGGTGAGACGGCGCGCCATCTGCTTCGACCATTGCGCGATGAGGCCCATTTGCTGCACCGGAACACGCTGCACATTGGTCAACGATTCGCTGTTGCGATTCGTGGCGATCGACGAAAAAGTCTGGTAGTAATTCTGAGTTCCGCCATACAAACGCAGCGTGAACAAGCCAGCGGCCTTGCTGTTGTAATCCGTACCGAAGGCCAGTTGCCGAATCGTAGTGTCGTTGACTTGCAGCGGCGTGCCGTTCTGCCGGTCCTCACCGTAGCTGGAGCCGTTAAGGAAAATGCGTCCGCGGTCCGTGAACAAGCGCTCCAAACGCAGGTTTCCGCTGCCGTACTGTGAGGCGACCGGCATGTCGACCGAGCCGCGAACGGTTTGCGGCACGGCAATGTAGCCGTTGGTGCGAAATCCTTCTCCACTAGCCGATATTGCCCATGGCCCCAGGCGCAATGCCCCCCAACCGGAGCCGAAAGGCTCGTTCTTATTCCCGTATGATCCCTGGACGAATGCGTCCGTCTGCACCGCTGAACGCGTCTCCAGATTGGCCACGCCACTCAAAGCATCGTTCCCATACAGCGCCGAAATGCCTCCGGGCACAACCTGCACCTGGTCCAAGGACGCCTGCGGCACGCGCGCCCAGTAGATCCAGCCGCCGAAGGGATCGTTGAGCGGAATGCCGTCCGTCAGAATGAGTGCACGGCTGGCGCCACTGGCGCCCAGTCCACGCAGCGAGACGCCCTGCGACGTAGGGTTTGCAGTGTGGCTCCCCGATCTGCGCAGGAGCGAAAAGCCGGGCACTTGACGCAGCTTGTCATCTGTGGCCAGCGTGCCCCATTGCTGCAACTGCGTCGAGCGGACGACCGCCGCATCGGGTTGCGCCTCAACATCGTCAGCCCCGGTCGGCAGGATCGAGGTGCGCGTCGTCGTCACATCGAGGCTTCGTTGCACCGTTGCCAGCGTCAGCGTGATTGACAGATCATTCTGTCCCGCTTGCCAGGCGGTAGTGCTGGTCGCGAAACCCGGAGCGTTGACAGTCAAACTTCCGCTCGCGCCCGTCACGCCGGTGAAGACGAAGGTGCCGTCGGGTTGGGTCACTCGGTTGAACTTCTGTCCGTCGGCGTCTAGCACAACCAGCGCTCTGGCAATCACGTCCCCGCTGCGATCCTTCACCGTCCCTCGCAGTTCCTGCTGTGGAGCGCTCCAAGCTTGCAGCGGAACCAGGGTGGCCAGGATTGCCAACACGGTCGCAGACTTAACGCTAACTATGTAAGACATGCGTGCCCTTTCGTGCCACATCGAAAAGGTTACGATCGGCGGCGCGGCCTTTCCGTCTGCCATGCTGGCTGTGGGACGCCGTTGTCCTAAAAGCTGCTGCTATTTGTATCCCCGGTCGCAGCAGGGGACAAGTTACGAAAGGAAACATTTTGGGCTTCCTTGGCCGGGCCCCGGCCAGCTAAGGCAGTCCCTGCATCTCTGGTTCAAGAGCCAACGATTTTCGGACACCAGTCGGACAGAGCCGGTGTCCTGGAATGTCAAGGTGGGGGATCTTCGGAGTGGTGCCGAGGAAAGCCGCATAAATACTGGCTATCTTGAGATTTATGCCAACGTGTTCGGGCCTACATTGCTGGTCAAGCCTGCCGGGTTCTAGTGGCCCTCGCCGTGTTGCTGCAACTCATCTCCGTGACAAGACTGTTCTGCCACAAAACCGCAATTCCTTGCACCGCGACCTAGGGGGGATGACTCCGTCTGAGCCTAAGTCACTGAACACAAACAACATTTTCAGCCTCGCCCAGCATCAACTTTGGCAACCGAAATGCTGATTAATAGCCTGGGGGAGGCGCCCCCAGTCATTCTTCCGTTTTTCTCTTGGAACCCCAGTCCTACCACCTCGGAGACGTGGATTGCTTGTCGTTCGCAACAATATGAATGCTGCCTCGATCCAGAGCCGGCGCATTCTGGCGTGCTTCTTCGTGATCGCGATCGCTTTGCTCGCGATGCCCGTCGCGACCGCACAAGCGCAAGTCTCGTTCGATGCGGTTGGGCCAAGTGCTGGCGGAGCTTCGGTGTTGAGCGGTTCCAGTTTGAGCTGGAGCCACACGTGGGCGTCGCGGTGGGTACGATGCCGGATACGGGGAAATTGCTCGCCGTCACGTATAACGGCGTTCCCATGACGTCCGTGGGCATCGTGCACAGCAATAATCGAACCTTGGGGTTTGTACAGTTGTTCTATCTGAAGGCTCCCGCGGCCGGCACTCATCCGGTCCAGGTCACCCTCAGCGGAGGGACTGCATCACTCGAAGCAGGGTCAGTCAGCTTCACCGGCGTGGATCCGACCACTCCGGTTCGAAATATCGCGACCAGTTTCGGCAGCGGCGTGTCGCCAAAGGTTACCGTCACGAGCACACCAGGGGACATGGTGGTGGATGCTCTCGTCACCGGCTGCAATGGCACCATCACCTCCGGCAAGACTCTCCGCTGGCTCAAGCAAGTGAATTGCGCCACAGCCGGCGGCAACGGCGCACAATCAACGGCGGCCGGAGCTAGCTCGGTCACGATGGGGTATACCGTCCCGTCCGATTCGTGGGGCATGATCGGCGCGGATATCGTCGCGGCAGGTGGACAAGCACCCATCGATTTCACCTTGGGCAATGAAGGGGACAAATCGGTAGTGCAAGGCTCTGCGGTCACAAACACGCTGACGGCAACCTTGTCGTCCGGTATTGCTCAAACCGTTGCGTTCAGCGCGTCTGGTCTGCCCGCGGGAGTAGAGTAACGGCATCCTTCAACCCGGCGGGTTGTTCGCCAACGTGCGGCACGACCTTGACGATTAGTGCCGGCACTTCGGCTCCTTTAGGTACGGCACCAATTACGGTGACGGCGACTGCTGGTTCGGTCAGTCGCACGACGACCTTTACGTTAACCGTCACGCCCGGTACACGCGCGACCTACACGCTTTCCGGAAACGTTTCTCCTGTGTCGCTTGGCAGTGGCACCACGTTGACTCTGAGCGGCGCAGGCACAGGCACCCAAACTGCGGACAGCTTGGGCAATTACACCTTCGGCAATTTGCCGAATGGCACGTATACGGTGACACCCAGCAAGAGCGGCTTCAGTTTCACTCCGGGTTCGGCCACAGTCACCATCACCAACGCTTCTCTCACCGGCGTTAATTTCACCGCCTCTTCTGTTGTCTCTTCTGTGCTCATCAACCCCATACGTGCGGTCGTAACCTTCGGTACGACCCAGCAGTTTACCTCCAACACCGCCGTCACGTGGACGGTGGACGGCGTCACCGGCGGCAATTCCAGCGTCGGCACAGTTTCGACCTCCGGCCTCTACACTCCGCCTCCAGCAGTCGGGCAGCACACCGTGACCGCGGTCAGCAAGGCCGACGCCTCGCAGACCGCCAGCGGCACCGTGTGGGTCTCCAATTCCGGACCGATCCTTACTCACAAGTACAACAATTATCGTGCCGGCCAGAACACCAGCGAGACCGTGCTCACGCCCGCCAACGTGAACCCGTCCACCTTCGGGAAGCTGTTTTCTTATCCGGTGGACGGCTACAACTACGCCGAGCCGCTCTATGTTCCTAACCTGAACATCGCTGGCGGGACGCATAACGTCGTTTTCGTCGCCACCGAGCACGACAGCGTCTACGCCTTTGATGCCGACGGCAAGCAGAGCACACCGCTATGGCAAGTCAGCTTCATCAATCCTTCGGCCGGCATACTACCTTTCAGCAGCTCAGCAACAGCCTACATCGGGCCGGAAATCGGCATCACCTCCACCCCGGCCATCGACCTTTCCACCGGAACCATGTACGTCGTTGCCGACACGCAAGTGAATGGCACCGGCGCGCGCTACCAGCTCCACGCGCTCGACATTACAACCGGCGCCGAAAAATTCGGCGGCCCGGTAACCATCTCCGGCAGCGTCTCCGGCACCGGCGCCGCCTCCCGCGGCGGGACCGTAACCTTCGATCCCGCGCAGCACCTGCAACGCGCCTCGTTGTTGTTGGCCAACGGCGCCATCTACATCGCCTTCGCTTCCTTCGGCGACACTGATCCCTACCACGGCTGGATCTTCACCTACTCCGCCTCTACGCTGGCGAGGCTCGGCATCTTCTGCGACACGCCCAACGGTACTGAAGGCGGCATCTGGATGGCGGGCGCCGGCATGTCCGCTGACTCCAGCGGTAACGTTTATGTCAGCACCGGCAACGGCACGTTCACCGTGCAAACCGCCGGCAGCGATTACGGCGACAGTGTCATCAAGTTCAGCTCCAGCCCGTCGCTCACCGTCACCGACTGGTTCTCACCGTATGACAACTCATCTCTCTCCGTGCTCGACCTCGATCTTGGCTCCGGCGGACTGCTGTTATTTCCCGACGGCACCGGCGGCGGCAGCCTAATGCTCATCGGCGGCAAGAACGGCACACTCTATCTGCTCAACCGCGCCAGCTTGGGCCACTGGCAATCCGGCAGCAACAGTCAGATCATCCAGTCAATCCAGAACGCCAGCCCGGGCGAGATCTTCGGCACGCCGGTCTGGTGGAACGGATGGGTGTACGTCGGCGCCCTGAACGACTCCATCAAGGCTTTCCAGTTGCAGAACGGCAAATTGACCACCATCCCGACTTCTGCAACCTCCACTTACTTCCCAGATCCCGGTGCTCCTGCACCGTCCCTCAGCGCAAACGGCAGCAGCAACGGCATCCTCTGGGCCCTGGAATACACCGGCGGAACGAGCGAGGTGCTGCATGCCTGGGATGCCACCGACCTTTCCCGCGAGCTCTACAACAGCTCGTCAAATTTGGGTGACGATCTCGGCCCTGGCGTCAGGTTCACGGTCCCGACCGTCGCCGACGGCAAAGTCTTTGTCGGGACCGCGGCATCCCTGGCGGTGTACGGCCCGGCGAACAGGTGATTTGGGGAGGTGAGAGGTTGCTGACGTGCACCTGATCCAACACACTCTCTGGATTGCCACCGGACCGAAATCTTGTGTTTCAGGAAACATCGAACCACAGTCGGTGGCGTTATCCAGATCAGCAAGTTACGGCTGCCGTTCGGCAAAGGTTTTCGGAACGGTGCTCTAAACAACAGAGCGCCAGCATACATCACGGGGTAGGATTCCCCGCTGGTTCCGCTTTCCGCCCTCAAGAGCAACCGCAGGCATCGCTAACCTTAACAAGCCTGGTGAGCCTTAGTGCGCCGTCACCGTGCATTCGCCTGAAACCGCGCTTCGCTGATCTCAGTTGCTCTGAGCAGGTTTCTCCAAGCTGTGAAACAGAATCAAATTCTTGCTGTCAACGGCAGGCGGCAACATCGGCACCAAACCCGCGATTTTGCAGGATAAAACGCGGATTTTGCGCCCTCGCGCAAGGGCCGATTTTGCTGTAGCTATGATGTAGCTAACTCCCCCTGCACTTCGAGGGCCTGTATGGCTCGGCACTGCGGAGCTGGTCACTCCTCAGGGCACTGCTGGAGTTCCCAGATCCTGCGCGCCTTGGCTTTCGCCAGTTGCGTATCGAGCAGGGCGCTTTCCAGTAGTTGCATAGGTCAGCAGTTCATCGTCGTTCCAGCCGCGGAAGAATTCGTCCAAGTTAACCTGGCGGTCGATCAGCATGCCCATGATTTTGGCCAGGCCCATGTAAGCCGATACCTGGCCACTAATTCCGTGAGTGACCATGGGGTGAATCTTGGCCAGTCTCGCCAGCCCGCCGATGATCTCGTTGCGGGTAATGTTGACGAATTCGGAGACACGCCGAGCGTCCTCTTTGGTGATCTCGACTTTCAGGGCCTGGAGGTGTTCCTGGACGAGAGGCCGCTTGATGATGTGGCCGACGTTCTTTTCATGCATGCCGCACAGGCGTGCGGCTTCGCGCAAGGAGACGCCCTGAGCGACGAAGGCGCAGAACTCGCGCTCTACGGGGGTGAGGACGTGTTTGCGGACCTGCTTCCTGCGGGTACGGGCAGGGTCGTCGAGCTTAGACGTCGGCCACTTGCGTGCGGACATTACGAAACTCCTGCTGGTACTAGCCGAGACCGGACATTTCTCCATTTTGTCGCCTGGCCGTGCCGGGAGACTCCGGCACGGGCTCGATAGATCCGCCCCCCTCCGATTACCGTCATGGCGAAGCTGGCAACCCCCCGGCGCGGCCTGGGGACACGATGAATTGAGGTGCCCCGTGCGCCGGCTAAACGAAGCAGCACCGGCCGCCGTCCCCCCGAGTCGGACGCCGCAGTAGTGTCCTGAGCTGAGGACAAGCACCGACGGCGCCGCAAGCATATCATGTGTCAAAAAAGACACAATGGCGATTTACCGAAGCGCCTCCGAGCGGCACGCGCGGAGGCGGGAATTAGCAGTAGCAAACCGCGTCACGATTTCGCGCGATTGTCTGGGAGTTCATGGCCCGAACGGTCACGGACGCGGTGAACTCGACCAATGCTGTTGTACTTGCCACGAGTCGATTCACGCTCGCCGTTGGTCTGCGGATGCCACCCGCGCCTCGCGCTAAAGCCGATGAGGAACCGGCAGCCAGGCCGCCCGCGCCGGCCGCGGCAGATTGTGCAGCGAGCTCGAGCAGCCGCTGAAAATCTTCCTGGACTGCGGCAGTCCCGCAGTCCGGGAGTACCGACGAACCTGCGCCGGGCATCAAAACCTCGGCCCGTACCCCTTCCCGTGAGGCGCTGAAGTTCCACAGCCCAGTTGCAGTCCATTCGCGTTGCGAAATGGGGGTTTTGCTGTCCCTAGCGTCTGCGGATGCCACCCGCGCGTGCGCTAAGTCTCTCAATTACCGTTGTGGCGCGGGCGGCTAGAGGTTCAACTCCCGTTCCCCGCTCCAAATTTCAATTACTTACAAGCGTTCCACAGTCGTCCGCAGTCCATTCGCAGCGGGTATAGCCATCTTGACCGCCTTGCCGTGTGCCTCGCGGAGTGAATACACCACGCCGCAAGCCGCGCCACATCGGACAGTCTTGGTCTCCAATACAGCCTACTTAGAACGAGTCATCTTGGCTCTCCGTCCCTGCAATCATTCCGTCGAGCCTGGCACCCGACTCGCTGGCTGCAGTTTGGCTATGCGGGTTGCCACTTCTGGTAAACCTGGCGGATATGATCTATAGCAGCCTTCCGTCTTTGCCGAAACTGGGTTGTATATTCCGACCCCTTCTGATAATGCCGTTGCTGGCTCTTCGGGATGACGTCATCTACCGCCACCTCATCGTGATCCGGCAAGCACCGGTGATGCGCAAAGTCCTTGCTGTTCTGGAGTTCATCAGGGAGAGTTGTGAACCAGCGCCACCACTGCCCACTGATCAATTCACCCCGCCAACTCGCGGCTGCTTCTGCTGCGCCTTCCGAACACCCCGGTAGACCCTGGTAACCGCTGAAGTCGTATTCAGGAGACGCCTTCAGGTTCGGTCGGTCCGGATCGTACGGAATCAAGTTGCCAGCCGCGTCTGTGTTGGCGAAGTCGGCATAAAACGAGTGAGCGTAGAAGTCTCCGATGGAGTGGGCGGCCAGAGCGAAATCGCGCAGTTCTCCGGTCTTCAGACGGGATTTCACGAGGTCCCAGCCTTCCTTAATGTAGGCAAAATCGAAATGGTCGCGGGGGTCGTAGCTTAGGACATTGACGTCCACCATCAAGCTTGTTCGCTTGACCGTTCTCAGATCGGAAGCGGACATCCCTACCAGCGCCTCGTCGAAAATCCCTTCATGTACCTTGGCGGCAAACAGCGGTCTGAATTCCTTCCAGAACCTGCGCGTGCCCAGATACTGAGGAAGTTCAAGCCCGGCATGCTTATGTGGGCCCCGTACGCGCCAGAGGTGTTCGCGATTGAAAACGAAGTACGGCGTGTATTCGATCGCGCCCAGCTCCCGTTTAGTCTTTTCCCGCCGGCCTCTCCGGTGTGTCTTACTGCTAATGGCCAGCGGTTCCAGAATCTCCCATGCGCCCGCCTCGTTGAGATAGACGACCCAAGCATGATCAGACCGATTTACCCTGCCGCTGATGTCGTGGTGGGTGACCCGGCCCAAGGCAACTCGAATGCAGTAACTGCTGATGCCGGTGGCTTCCAGCAGAGCAGCAAGCAGGAAAGCCAGGTCCTCGCAATCGCCACCCTGTACTGCCAGGGTTTCATCCGGGAACAGCCACTGGTCAAAGCGCCGCCCTAAGGGCCGGTACTCCAGGCGGCTGGTGTATTCGACCACTGCATCGGCGCGGAAGTCGAACGAGCCGGGCGCCTCCGATAGGAACTTCGCCTGGTCGGACTTGTTGAGCTCGCCGACGATTTCGCGCACCGCTTTCCGTATGACTGCATTTCCCTGCGTTGTCAGGTACTCCCGGATGTCAATTGGATACCACCTCTTGCGTGTCCCGGGCACGGCCCGCGAGGCTGGGATGATGGTGTCGTACGCGATTTGATCGCCCGCCCAGTGCCACTTCTGGTAGGGCCGAACGTCATTTGGCTGCATGCACATAGGACTCTGTCCTCACCCGTTGAAAACAGCACTATGGGGTTACGCCCACTCCGCTTAACGGCACTTTGATTGCCTTGCCATTGCCCGTCGGAGTTACGACCAGTACTCCGTCACGTTTTCCGGCGGCGGTGGGCGTGAATGTGACTTGAATCCGGCATGTGCTGGTCGGGGGAACTGTCGCCCCGCAGTCGTTCGTCTGTGCGAAGTCGCCCTCGGTCGCAATCGCCACCGGCACCGCAGCAGGAGTGTTGTTGGTTAGCTGAACAACTTGAGCTGCACTGGCCGAGTTCAAGCGTTGATTAGCAAACGCAGGCGGCGCCGCCGGCGTGAATGACAGGGCAGCGATTCCGGTGCCAGTCAACACCACGGTCTGCGGGCTTCCCGAACCGGAACGTGCAATGGAAACGTTGCCCGTGCGTATTCCGGCAGCAGTGGGGGTGAACGTGACGCTGATGATACAGGTTGCTTGAGGGGCGACACTGGCCCCACACGTGTGCGAGGCAGCGAAGTCCCCGGTGGCCGCAATGCCCTCAATTGTCAGTGCCGTCGCGCCAGTATTGGCTGCGCTGATCGTCTTCGCTGCGCTAGTTGTGCCTAGTGCCTGTTCGGGGAAATTGAGGTTATTGGCGGACAACGACAAGGGTGACGCCTGGCTTACCTGGACTGAGACCCGATTGATATACGCAATCTGGTCGCCGACCACTACCAACTGGTTAAGAGCTGCTTCGACCTGGCCGATCTCGGCTTGGTCCAGACACTTTTCCCGGCTGCGCCGCAACCAGGCACCAAGGCCTGTTCTTCGCGGGATGGCTGAACAGGCTCCGGTAGCATTAACCGAGGGAGAGGTGATCAGCGAAGACAGCCTGTCCTTGGCGAAGAAAACCACGGTCCGTATCTGGACATTGTTCGGGATAATCATGCCATCGCGGAGCGTCTGGTCATCCAGGCGGTTGAGTTCTCTGATTGTGGTGTCCGGCAGGATCAGCTCCAGCCCCTTTTCGAAGGGATTGCTGAAGATGCCTACACCAGCTTCATAATTCGCTTTGTGCGTCGGCTCGCGAAAGAATGGACCAAAGGCAGTGGCCACGGTACCGGCCGTTTCCACAGTATGAAGGAAGAGTGCCCTTGGCCCGACTTCCTGTCCCTTTTCCAGCGTGCCTCGGGCTATATGGTAGCCGTTCGTCGGAAGCGTACGTCCGGGCAGGTTCTGCAGGTGAAACCCGACCGTCGCGATCTGTAGCGCGTAACCGGAGTTGTTCCCGATCACAACCTCAATGCAGTAGTACTTCGAGCTTATGAAATGCCCGAAGTTATCGCGCACCACTTTCGACGGCAGCACTCCCCACATCGCATCTACCTGGGGCTGCAGTCCGGGCGGCAGAGGACCAATTGTTGCTGCTGGTGCCTCCGGTTGTTGTGCGAATGCCGCGGGCACTAGTCGAGCATTACCGCCGACTAGCAAGACCAACGGCCAACTGAACAGCAGGAGCCGCGCCAGTACCAATCTGCTTGCCAAGAGCACACTCCACCCCCCAGATGAGGCGAGAAGATTTTCCCCAAATAACTGAAAGATTGGTTTCGTGTTTTGAAATCGTAACAACCATTCCGGTTTGAGTCTCTGTCTGCTGGTTCCTGCGCCTCCGCAAGACTCCTCGACTGCCAGCAAGCGCTCGCGATGAACGTTTGCACAGCCTAGCTTAGGACGAGGTGCTGTCTAACAGGCGCGAATAAAGGAATCTGTTACGAATTCAGAACAAGCGATCTGCGGGTCTTTGGGGACGCACCGCTGTTCACTTAAATCAGCCGGTCAAATCATACCTGTGATCCGGAAATGCGGGACGAGATGCTCCTGAATTGCGAAATGGCTTGACACAGGCAGCTCCGTCGTTGTATTTAGTTGAACGATCAATCAAATGCAACAAGCGATTCTAACTCGCGAGCGGCTCCGCACCCCGCCTCCTTCTTCCTCTACCCGCGAGCGGCTCCTCATGGCTGCCATGGAATTATTCACCACCCAGGGTTACGAAGCGACCACCGTGGCCGAGATCCTGAAGCGCGCCGGGGTCAACAGCGGCAGCCTCTACTACTTCTTCGATAACAAGCACGACCTGCTGGTGGAGGGCCTGGAGTTTTTCAAGACCCTGCTGTACCCGATCGTCATGCAGCCGGCCTTTGCGCGCGAGGAAGATCCCATCGAGCGCATTTTCGCCGTGCTGGAGGACTATCGCGGCCGCCTGGTCATGACGGGTCTCGATTACGAGTGTCCGGTAGGGAAGCTGGCGCTGGAGGTGGCGCGCCATTCCCCCCAGGCGCGGGAGAAGATCGCCGCCAACTTCGCCGCCTGGCGCGACCACATCCGCGACTGCCTCGATCAGGCCGGGGAGCGTCTGCCCGCCAGCGTGGACCGCAACAGCTTGGCGACCTTCGTCCTGACCACCATGGAAGGCGCCGTCATGCAGGCGCGGACGCATCGCGATATATCGTTCTACGATGCTTCGATTTCGAATTTGCGGGCCTATGTTGGCTACCTGCTTTCGGATCGACCTGCGTAGGGTCCTTCGGTTCTCGGTTTGCGGTTGTCGGTAAACCAAAAACCGGGAACTAGAAGTTGCCCGCCGGCATGAACAGCCTGGCCGTTCCGGTGGATGGCGTGCTGACGGAGCAGTTCACGCGCTTGAAGAATTACGTCGAAACGGGGAATCCGGACGCGGCGAGTGCGCCGAAGAAATAGTTATCGATTGTCGGTGATCGGTTTTCGGTGGTGGTCGCCTTCCGGTTGTCGGCTGCGCAATGGCCAGGAATCGAGCGCCGTGCCGGCGAACTGAGAAACCGACGACCGCAAACCGATAACCGAGAACCAGAGAGAGGATGTATGACAAAGACAACAACCTTGGTCTGGCTACTACTTGTGGCTGCCTGCGCATGCGCGCAAGAGCAGAAAATTTCCGAGCAGCCCAAGCTCGACGTTGCCAAGATGCACGATGCGCTCCCCGACAAGGACTTCACCGCCAAGACCGCCGACACTTCGTTCGTAGCGACCAATGGCGAGCGCGTGCAGCGGCTGGAAATCGTCATTCCAGGGGTCACGCCGAAGCAGGTTTGGGAGGCGGTGAGCACCTCCGAGGGCTTGCGCAGCTTTGTGGCGCCGGTCACGGAAGTGGAGATGAAGACCGGCGGGCATTACTACACCAACTACAATCCGGCGGCCCGGATCGGCGATCCCGGCACCATCTACAACACGGTGCTGGCGTACATCCCGCTGGAGATGGTCGCCATCCACGTCAAGCTCGGGACGCAGATCTTTCCCGCCTCCGTAGCCAATGCCGATCAGTTATCGGCGATCATGCAGATCAAGGACTTGGGCAACGGCAGTGTGCGCGTTTCCGAGATCATGACCGGCTGGCAGAGCGGCGAGGATTGGGACAAGGTCTACAAATTCTTCCAGACCGGCAACGCCTACGTCCTGGGACAGCTCTACAAGCGTTTTGCGGTGGGCCCGCGGCAGTGGGCGGGGAAGTGAGTAGGATTGCGGAATTGCAGAACTGCGGAATTGCCGGATTGATTGTGCCGAGCTGAACAGTCTTCTCAAATTGGCAATTTTCAATTCCGCAGGCCGGCAATTGCTAGCCGGCCCAGGCTGTCATTTATACTGATACGGTCATGGCCGTGTTCAGAAACATCGGAGCGATCGCCAAAGGGATGAGCGTCACCCTGCGCGAGCTGTTCCAGCCCACCATCGTGGAGAATTATCCCGACGGGCCGGGTCCGCTGCGCGGCGCGCAATTCCAGGAGCGCTATCGCGGCGTGCACGTGCTGCAGCGCGACGAGAACGGCCTGGAAAAATGCGTCGCGTGCTTTCTCTGCGCCGCCGCCTGTCCCTCGAACTGCATTTACATCGAGGCCGCCGAGAACACCGCCGAACACCGGGTCAGCGGCGCCGAGCGCTACGCCCGCGTCTACAACATCGATTACAACCGGTGCATCTTCTGCGGATACTGCGTGGAGGCGTGTCCGACGGATGCGATCACGCACGGGCACGGCTTCGAGATTGCCACGTTTAGCGCCAGCAACCTGGTGTACCGCAAGGAGCAACTGCTGTCGTCCATGCCGGCCCACCTCGGGGCCAACGCGGTGTTCAACCGCGCCGAGGTGGAGAAAAATCCGGAGCGTTACAAGCTGAGCGATACGCCGGCGGCGGGCAAGATATAGTTTCAGTTTCAGTTTCAGTTTCAGAACAAGCCCGGCACAAGTCGGGCGTTTTTATTAGCTATCAGCAATTTGCCATTAGCAATTAGCTACGGCAGGATGACAGCTTTAAACAGTCGTTAGTACACTGGAAATTTGCGAGATATGTCTGACTTTCTAAAAGCCGTGCGGGAGCGTGTGGTCATCTATGACGGCGCGATGGGGACGTCCATCCAGGCGCGGAACCCGTCCGTGGATGACTACTGGGGCAAGGAAGGGTGCAATGAACTGCTGGTGCTGAGCCGGCCGGACATCATCCGCGACATCCATGCCGGTTATTACCGGGCCGGGTGCGACGTGGTGGAGACCAACACGTTTGGGGCGACGCGCATCGTGCTGGGCGAATACCAGCTCGAGGACAAGGTCGGGGAGATCAACCGGGCGGCGGCGCAACTGGCGCGCGAGGTGGCGGCGGAATTTTCCAACGGCCGGAAGCGGTACGTGGCGGGGTCCATCGGCCCGACCACCAAGCTGCCGTCGCTGGGGCATATATCGTACGACGATATGACGGCCGTGTACCTGGAGCAGGTGCTGGCGTTGATCGAAGGCGGCGTGGACATTCTGCTGGTGGAAACCTGTCAGGACCTGCTGCAGGCGAAAGCGGCGCTGGCGGCGGTGTTCGACGGCATGAGGCAGGCCGGCAAGCGCTTGCCGGTGCAGGTGCAGGTGACGCTGGAAGCCACCGGAACCATGCTGCTGGGTACGGAAATCGGGGCGGCGCTGACGTCGCTGGAACCCTTCGATGTGGACGCTATCGGGCTGAACTGCGCCACCGGGCCGAAGGAGATGAACGATGCCGTGCGCTACCTCGGCATCAACTCGCCCAAAGAAATTTCGGTGCTGCCCAACGCCGGGCTGCCGCAGAACGTGGGCGGGCACGCCGTGTATGCGCTCAAGCCGGAGGAACTGGCCGAGTATCACAAGCTGTTCATCACCGAGTACGGGGTGCGGATTGTCGGCGGGTGCTGCGGCACCACGGCGGAGCATTTGAAGAAGGTCGTGGAGGTGTGCTCCCACCTGCAACCGGCGAAACGGGACGTAAAGCCGACGGCGGCGGCCGCGAGCGCCTACTCCATGGTCCCGCTGGATCTGGATCCCAAGCCGCTGATCGTGGCGGAAGAGATGAACGCGACCACGCGCGTGGCGACCTTCCGCAACCTGCTGCAGCAGGGCAAGTACGACGACATTCTCGCGGTGGCGAAAAAATTGGCGGCCGAAGGCTCGCACATGCTCGACCTGTGCTGCGCCATCGTCGGCGAGGACGAGAAGAAGTACATCAGCAGCGTGCTGGAGAAGGTGGCGACGCGCGTCCCGGCGCCCATCCTGGTGGATTCCACCGAAGCCGACGTGGTGGAAGAGGCGCTGAAGCGCATTCCGGGCAAAGCGATCATCAACTCCATCAACCTGGAGGATGGCGAGAAGCGCACCTCGAAAGTGCTGCCCATGGCCAAGCGCTACGGCGCGGCGGTGATCGCGCTGACCATTGACGAAGAGGGCATGGCGCTCACCGCCGACAAGAAGGTCGCGATTGCCAAGCGCATTTGCAAGCTGGCAACGGAAAAATACGGCATGCGGGCCGTGGATTTGATTTTCGACGCGCTCACGCTGCCCATCTCGACCGGGCAGGAGGAGTACCGCAGCGCGGGCATGGAAACGCTGAACGCGGTCAAGCGGATCAAGGAAGAGTTGCCCGAGGTGAAAACCATCCTCGGCGTCAGCAACATTTCCTTCGGCTTGGCGACCTACCCGCGGCGGGTGCTGAACTCGGTGTTCATGCACGAGGCGGTGAATTACGGCCTCGACATGGCGATCGTGAATTACTCGAAAATTTATCCGCTGTACAAGATTCCCGAGGCCGAGGTGGAGATCGCGCGCAAGCTGATCTACCAGGACCGCTCGCAGGGCGATCCGCTGCAGGCGTACATGGCGTTCTTCGCCGGGCGCGAGAAGACGGTGGAGGAAGTGGTCCACGTCGAGTCGCTGTCGGTGGAGGACAAGCTGAAGTTCAGCATCGTGCACGGCGAGAAGACGATCGGCGAGGGCGCGAGCAAGCAGTCGCTGGAACAAGTCCTGGAGGACGCGCTCAAGACGTACACGCCGCTGGACCTGATCAACAACGTGCTGCTGGACGGAATGCGCACGGTGGGCGACCTGTTCGGGGCGCGCAAGATGCAATTGCCGTCGGTGCTGGATTCGGCGTCGGTGATGAAGGCGGCGGTGGCGCATCTCGAGCCGAAGATGGAGAAGGTTGCCGGTCGTGAGAAGGGCATCATGGTGCTGGCCACGGTGAAGGGCGACGTGCACGACATCGGCAAGAACCTGGTGGACATCATCCTGAGCAACAACGGCTACAAGGTGGTGAACCTGGGGATCAAGCAGCCGGCGGACACGATTATCAAAGCGGCGCAGGAACATAAGGCCGACATCATCGGGCTGAGCGGCCTGCTGGTGAAGTCCACCCTGGAGATGAAGTACGTCATCCAGGACTTGCAGCAGCAGGGGCTGAAGTTCCCCGTGGTGTGCGGGGGCGCGGCGCTGACGCGGAAGTACGTCGAAGATGATTTGCGGCGGGAGTACGCGGACGCGGTGTTCTACGCCGGGGATGCGTTCGATGGCCTGCACGTCATGGACGATCTGACGCAGTCGGCGGAGAAGCGCGAGGCGCGTCTGGCGGAAGGCCGCGTCGCGAAGGAATTCACCAAGGCGGCAGCGGCCACGGCGGAAGCGGAAGTTTCCACCGCGCGCAGCACGGCGGTCGGGCCGGCGCCGAACCTTCCACGTCCGCCGTTCTGGGGCGCGCGGGTGAAAAAAGATTTCGATCTGCGCGAGGTGTTTCAGTACATCAACGAGACGGCGCTGTTCAAGAACCAGTGGCAGTTAAAGACGGCGTCGCAGGAAGAATATTTGCGCGTGGTGGAGGAGAAATACCGGCCGATCTTGAATGGTCTCGAGGAAGAGATTATTCGCGAGGGATGGTTTGAGCCCAAGGTGGTGTGGGGGTACTGGCCGGCGCAGAGTGAGGGGAATGATGTCATCGTCTACGAGGTCGATGGTCGATCGTCGATGGTCGATGGCGAAAAAGTCGACGGTCGACGGTCGACGGTCGACGGCGAAGAAGACGTGATTCGGACAGTTCCTGTTCTGGAGGGCGTTGATGTCCGTGGGAACGCGCGCGAACTGCTGCGTTTCACGTTCCCGCGCCAGCGCGAAGGGCGGCGGCTGTGCATTGCCGATTTCTTCGCGCCGAAATCATCCGGGGAGATGGACGTGATCGGGCTGTCGCTGGTGACCATCGGGCACAAGGCGAGCGAGCTGACGCAGAAACTGTTTCACGGCGGCGAGTACACGCGGTATCTCTACCTGCATGGCATCAGCGTGGAAACGGCGGAGGCGCTGGCCGAGCTGCAACACCGGCTGATGCGCCAGGAGTTGGGAATCGCGGGCGAGGACGCGCCGCGAATCAGCGACCTGTTCCACCAGAAGTATCGCGGGTCGCGATTCTCGTTCGGCTATCCGGCGTGTCCTCATATGGAAGACCAGACCAAGCTGTTCAAGCTGCTGCGGCCGGAGGAGGCGATCGGGGTGAAGCTGACGACAGGATTCATGCTCGATCCCGAGCAGAGCACATCGGCGATCGTGGTGCATCATCCGGGGGCGAAGTATTTTGTGGCGTGAGTGAGGTTTGCCACAGAGGACACAGAGGATGTGTTCGCGCCGTCCCTGCGGGACTCCAGGGGTCAACACTTTGCCATTCCCAGGACTGCCGTCCCTTCGGCTTCGCTCAGGGCAGGCCCTGCGCCACCCGGTTGAGCCGCGGATTGAAAACCCGGGATGGTGCTGCTATGCTGCCGCCGCTTTCAGAAGGAGGCAAAGATGCGACAGAGAATAGTGTCATGCTTAGTCGGTCTGATGGCAGTGATGGTGGCGAACATCGTGCTGGCGCAGGCGCCGCCGCCGATGCCGAAGGCAGGTCCGGAGCAGCAGCGCCTGCATTATTTCGTTGGCAATTGGAAGAGTGAGGGCGAGATGAAAGCCTCGCCTTTCGGGCCGGCCGGGAAGTTCAGCAGCATGGATGAGGCCCACATGCTGGGCGACTTCTTCCTGGTCACGAACTCGAAAGGCACCGGCCCGATGGGGGCGATGACCGAGGTGGCGACCATGGGCTACGACGTTAAGCAGAAGGCCTACACCTACGACGCGTTCAACAGCATGGGAGAGCACGAGCGGTCGACGGGCCACGTGTCGGGCAAGACCTGGACGTGGACGTCCGATGAGGACATGGGCGGCAAAGTCGTCAAGGCGAAATTCGTTCTGAACGAAGTATCTCCAACCTCGTACACCTTCAAGCTCGACACGTCCAGCGACAATGGCAAGACCTGGGCGAACATGTTTGAGGGGAAGTCGACCAAGGTGAAGTGAGTCGCGAGTCGCGAGTTGCAGGTTGCGAGTGGCCCGCGCGCGAGCGCGGGCCGTTGTTTTTTGGGTTGAAGATTGGTAAGAGGGCAGGCGGATGCTAGATGCCGATCTGGGTTCGTTCCAAGTAAGGAATGGGAACCAAATGTCCAACCTTGGTTACGTTGCCGGAGGAGGCGGGGGGGAGTAGAATCCGGGCGCTGCAAAACAGGCGGCTAGCTTCAGGCTTCAGGCGTTAGGCGTTGGGCTTTAGGCCGAAGGTGCACGGCGGACGCAACGCGGCTTTTCGCCGTCGCGAACCGGTGGAGTTTGATGGACCCAGCTAGAGCGGGCCGGGCTGAATCTTTTGGCAACAGGCAGCATCAAAACTTGAGTATCATGCACTCAAGGGAGTCATATGGCTAATGAAACGCGCAACTTAGAGCGCCACGGAACTCCCGGCGAAGGGGCGCCAGGCAACACGAATCTGCCCGTGCTGCCGGTAAGGGACACGGTGCTATTCCCGCACGCGGTCCTGCCGTTGACGGTCGGCCGGGAAAGCTCGGTGCAACTGATCAACTCGCTGGGCGAGGACAAGACGATCATCGTGGTCGCGCAGCGCGAGGCGAGGGTCGATTCGCCGCAACCGGTGGACCTGTACGCCATCGGCACACTGGCGGTGGTGCACAAGGTCGTCAAAATGCCCAACCAGAGCCTGTTTGTTTTTGCCGAGGGCCTGGATCGGGTGCATTTGAAAGAATACACGCAACTGGCGCCGTTCATGCGCGCCTCGGTGGAAACCATCCCGGAGATTCCGGCCAAGACCGGGTCGGAACTGGAAGCGATGCAGCGCAACGTGATGACGCTGTTCCAGCAGATCGTGGCCGGGTCGCCGACGCTTTCCGACGAATTGTCCACGGTGGCGATGAACATCGAGGAACCGGGGCGGCTGGTGGATTTCATAGCCAGCTCGCTGCCCACGCTGTCGACGCGCGACAAGCAGGAAATCCTGGAGACCGCCGACGTGCGCTCGCGGCTGGACAAGATCAACCAGCACCTGGCCAAGGAGCTGGAGGTCATGCAGCTGCGCAACAAGATCCAGAGCGAAGTGCAGGACCGGGTGCAGCAGACGCAGCGCGAGTTTTATTTGCGCGAGCAGATGAAGGCGATCCAGAAAGAACTGGGCGAGAGCGACGAAACCACGCGCGACTCGGAAGATCTGAAACAGAAAATCGAGCAGGCCGGCATGCCGGATGAGGTCAAGAAGGAAGCCCTGAAGGAATTGGGGCGGCTTTCGCGGATGTCGCCCATGGCGGCCGACTACAGCGTGACCCGCAACTACATCGAGTGGCTGGCGGTGCTGCCGTGGAACAAGTCTTCGGGCGGGGAAGTGGACATTCTGAAGGCAAAGGAAATCCTGGACACCGATCACTACGACCTGCAGAAGGTGAAAGACCGCATTCTGGATCACCTCTCGGTGCGGCGGCTGAAGCCGAGCATGAAGGGGCCGATCCTGTGCTTTGTCGGACCGCCGGGCGTGGGCAAGACCTCGCTGGGCAAGAGCATCGCGCGGGCGTTGGGACGCAAGTTCGTGCGCCTGTCGCTGGGCGGCGTGCACGACGAGGCGGAAATCCGCGGCCACCGGCGCACCTACATCGGCGCGCTGCCGGGGCAGATCATCCAGGGAATCCGCCGGGCAGAGACCAACGACCCGGTCTTCATGCTGGATGAGGTGGACAAGCTGGGACGCGACTTCCGCGGCGATCCGGCCTCGGCGCTGCTGGAGACGCTGGATCCCGAGCAGAACAACACCTTCCGCGATAACTTCCTGGACGTGCCCTTCGACTTGTCGAAGGTGCTGTTCATCACCACCGCGAACCAGCTCGATCCGGTGCCCGATCCGCTGCGCGACCGCATGGAGATCATCGAACTCCAGGGTTACACCGAAGACGAAAAGGTCCACATCGCGGTGCGCTATCTGATCCAGCGGCAGACGGATGAGAACGGCATCACGCCGGAGCAGATCGAATTTCCGGAAGAAACGATCCGGCACATCATCCGGCACTACACGCGCGAAGCCGGCGTGCGCAACCTGGAGCGGAACATCGGCACCATCTGCCGCAAGAAGGCGCGGCGCATCGCCGAAGGCAAGCACGACAAGCTGGTGGTGACGACGCCGGTGGTGCGCGAGTTCCTGGGCGGAGAAAAAATCCGCGTGGAAGGCGAAATCGCCGAGCGCACCAAGCGTCCCGGCGTGGCGGTGGGACTGGCATGGACGCCGACCGGCGGCGACATCCTGTTCGTCGAAGCCAACAAGATGAAGGGCAAAGCCGGATTCACCATGACCGGACAGCTCGGCCAGGTGATGCAGGAGTCGATGCAGGCGGCGCTGACCTGGGTACGGTCGAACGCCAGCAAGCTGGGCATCAGCGAAGACTGGTTCAAGGACCACGACATCCATATCCACGTGCCGGCGGGCGCGATTCCGAAGGACGGGCCGTCGGCGGGTGTCACCATGGCAACCGCGCTGGTCTCGCTGCTCACCGACCGCCCGGGGCGGCCGCTGACGGCCATGACCGGCGAGATCACGCTGAGCGGAAACGTGCTGCCGATTGGCGGCATCAAGGAGAAATTCCTGGCCGCCAAGCGCGCCGGCGTGCAAACCGTGATCATCCCGGCGGACAACAAGACCAACGTCGAGGAAGACCTGACGCCGGAGCAGTTGCAGAACGTGGACGTGAGGTACGTCAGCACGATTGACCAGGTGCTCGAGGTCGCCCTGCCGGCCAGCAAGGCGGAAGAGAAGCAGGACGCGGTCACGCGCGCCGAGGTGCTGAGCGGCGCCGCCGTGCCGGTGGCGTAAAGAGTGGCCAGTGGTCAGTGGCTAGTGGTCAGTGAGGGCTGCGTTGCGAGACGCGGCCCTTGTTATTTGTGATGGCGGTCAGCGACAGAACTGCTGAACGTCGAGTGGCGGTGGACTGGAGATGCGGTCAAACTCGCCATCCCATCCGGTGCAGCCGTGGGCGATGACGGTGCGGGAAGATTCCCGCTCGCGTTGGCGGGCTGTCGTCTTGGCCTCCTGGGCGCGCGCCCGGCCCAGTTCAGTCTCCAGCGACTGCAGATCGGGATACTGCGCGTAGTTCGCGTCGCCGGCCATCAACAGCAACACGTAAGCCTCGAACTTATCCTGCTTGATCGTTCCCGGGCCCTTGAGCAGCAGTTTGCCGAGTTCGTATTGCGCTTGCGGAAGGCCATACTGGGACGCTGTTCGGAACAACTCTGCCGCTTTCGCGTAATCGTTTTTCTCCAGCTTGATAAGGCCGAGCAGATGTTGCGCGAATGGATTATTGGCGTCCGCGGCGCGCTGCAGCCAGATGATGGCGTCGTTAACGTCGAGCGGAGGAACCGCTCCCAGATAGATGACGCGGCCCAGCAGCCACGGCGCCAGCGAATCTCCCTGCTGGGCGGCTTTCTTGTACCACTCCGCCGCCTGCCTCGGCTCCTTCGCGACCCTGAAGCCTGTGTCGTACATGTATCCCAGCGCAACCTGCGCCGGGGCATACCCCAGTTCTGCGGAGCGGCGGAAGAATTCGATGGTTTCCCGGTCGTTGCGATTGACCCCGCTGCCTCGAATCCCATTCATGCCTTGTTCGAACAGACCCGGGCCGTCGGCAGCGTTCGACGTATTTTGCGAATGAACTGGTATCGGGCCGAGTAGCGAAAACACAACCACGCAAGCAGCAAAGTGCGTGAACACGTCTGCCCCTCCATCCAACTGCAATTAGAGCGACTCCAATTGTAGCGCGCGGCCCGGAGGGTAATGCCGCAAGCTCCTCGCATTTGGTCGCCCCGCTTCCCGTTTCCGTCTTGTGACGATCGGGTAGGTACCCTAGGCTTTGACCTGTGCTAGTGTTTGGGCAAATGGTACCCACCAAGGCCCCTGATCAAGCTCAGGCCGAGGCAGTCCCGCGCAGCGCGAAGCCCCGCATCGCGTGGCAACGGATCGTGCTCGTCGCTTGCGAATTGCTGGTGTTGGGGTGGGTGGTGCGCGATCTCCTGACACATGCCGCGGCCATTCGGCGCCACGTCGGCCTGCCCTTCCAGGTGGACTACGAAGAGGGCAACATCCTCAACGCGCTGGCGCGGATCACGCACGGGCTGACGCCGTATCCCGATCCGCATGCCATGCCCAACATCCTCAATCCTTATGGCCCGGTAGCGTATTACCTGCTGGCCATACCGGGGAAGCTGTTCGGCGTGTCGTTCCTGTGGCCGCGGCTGGTGATTGTGGCGTGCGTGATGGCGATCTGCGTTTTTGTCGCGCTTACCATCACGCGCCTGACCGGTTCGGCGCTCACCGGCGTCGTCTTTGGCGCGATCTATGGGACACTGCCGGTGGTGGAATCGTGGAGCGCCGTGCTGCGCGTGGACTTTCTGGCGCTCGCGCTGAGCACGGCCGGAGTGTATGTCTTCTGTCGTGAAGTAACCAAAGAGGACTCAGAGGAGGACGGAGCCAAAGGATTGCCGATTGCCAGGCCTGGTTCTGACCAAATCGACAATCGAAAATCGGCAATCGAAAATTCCTATCGTGTTTCTTCCTCCGTGTCCTCTGTGGTTAATGTTTCGTTGTTTGCGCCGGCGCTGTTCGTGGCCGCACTGTTTGTGAAGTGCACATACATCGCGGCGCCCTTGGCTTGCGCGCTGTGGCTGATCACGCGCAAGCAAGGGCAGCAGGCGGTGCGCTTCGCCGCAACCATGGCGGCGATGTGCGTGGTTGCGCTCGCCATCGCGACCGGCGCCACCCGCGGCACGATCCTCACCCACCTCTTCCTGACCCATTCCGACCCGTTTTCCTGGAGCGTGTACCTGCTGCGGCTCACCGACGTCATCGCACGACACCGCGTGCTGGTAGCGCTGGCGGCGGTGTTGCTGATCCCCGGCCTCCTCCGCCGGCGGATTTCACTGCCCGCGCTCTGGCTTGTTGTGGCGACTCTGACGGCGGTGAGCGCAGGCAAGCTGGGATCGAACTGGAACCATTTCCTGGAGTGGCCGGCCGCCTTGTGCCTGTGCGCCGGGCTCGGCTGGGAGAAAATGTCGCGCATCCGCCCGCGCGCGCTGGCGCTGGTGATGGCCGTGGTCGTCACCGCGTGGCTGTGCATTTTCCTCTGGCGCGACCGCACGCTTCCGTTCGATCCCTATGCCACGGTGCAGGATTGCGACCGGGTGTACGCGTTGGTGAAGCAATATCCCGGCGACCGCGTGCTGTCGGAAAATGTCGGCGCGCTGGTGCTGGCGGGGAAGACCGTCTGGGTGTCAAACCCGTTCGTGTACAGCCAACTGGTGATGCGCGGCGGCTGGCCCGACACCGGCCTGGAGCGTATGGTGCGCAGCCGCGAGTTCGACCTCATCGTGGCGCAGTGGAATTACCCGATGTATCCCAACTTCATGAGCGACGGCGCGGAGCGCTTCTCCTCCGGCGTGGTGAAGGCGATCGTGGAAAATTACCGGGCGGTGCAGATGTACCAGTGCACCGACGCCAACGTCATCTTTGAACCTCTTCCATTACAATCGAAGTAGATGCTGGTGCCGGGCACTGGCAACTGGCCACTGATCGCTGACCACTTTCTTTATGCAGGTTCGCGTACTGTTCTTCGGAATCTTGAAAGACATTGCCGGCAAGGCCAGCGACGAGGTGTCGCTGCCGGAGGGCGCCACGGTCCGCGATCTGCTCTCGCATTACGCGCAAGACGCGAAACTCAAGGGCATGCTGGGCTCGATTGCGGTGGCTTTGAACCAGGAGTACGCGGCGCGGACGGCGGGCCTGCACGAGCAGGACGAGGTGGGCTTGCTGCCGCCGGTCAGCGGCGGGGCGGACAGCACGCAACCCGCAACCCAATCGCGGGTTCAACTCAGCAGCGAGCGCATTGACACCGCCGGGCTCGCCGAGCGCATGAAGCGCGCCGAAGATGGCGCGGTGGTGGTGTTCGAAGGCATCGTGCGCGACAACAGCCGCGGCCGGCGCACGCTGTACCTCGACTATGAAGCCTACGAAGAGATGGCGCGGAAGCAGCTCGAGGAGTTGGCGGCGCAGGCGCTCTCGAAATTCAAGGTGCGGGAGGTTGCCGTCGCGCACCGGCTGGGCAGGCTGCAGATCGGAGAGACCAGCGTGGCCATCGTGGTCAGCTCGGCGCATCGCGCGGCGGCCTTCGACGCATGCCGGTGGATGATTGACACGCTGAAGCAGACGGTGCCCATCTGGAAGAAAGAACACTTCGAAGACGGCGCGGTCTGGGCCGACGGCGAGCCGTTCCCGCCGGAAGTACGAAGGGCTTAACCACAGAGGACACAGAGGACGCAGAGGAAAGTAGAACAACCTATCGTGCCTATCGAGTCCCGCCGCATCTCATCAACCAGGTCCGCGATGAAGCTTGTGCGCTTGCCGGCTGTCGCGCTGCTGCTCGCGCTCACGCTGCTGACACCGTTCGCCGTGGGCGCGGAAGATCCGCAGAAGGACACGCAGGAACCGGCGATCAGCGTTGACGTCAAGCTGGTCAACGTGTTCGTTACCGTCAACGACGCCAGCGGCGCACCCGCCCGCACCCTGACCAAGGATAATTTCGCGCTCTTCGAAGACGGCGTGCCGCAGGCGATTTCCGTGTTCAGCCGCGAGTCGCAATTGCCGCTTTCCATCGTGATGGCGGTGGATGCCAGCCTGAGCACGAAAAAAGACTTGAAGCTGGAGCTGCTATCGGCGCGCAAGTTCGCGCACGAAATCATGCGCCCGCAGGATGCGCTGGCGCTGTACCAGTTCAGCGAAACGGTGGAAGAACTGGTGCCGTTCACTTCCGACTTGAAGCGGATTGATGCCGGCATCGAGCGGGTCCACGTGCGTTCGGCGACGGCGATGTACGACGCGATTTATCTTGGCGCTGAGGCGCTGTACAAGCGGCCGGGACGCAAGGTCATGGTGATCATCACCGACGGTGGAGACACCATGAGCAGCACTTCGTACCAGGAGGCGCTGCGGGCGGCGCAGCAGTCGGAGGCGACGGTCTATTCGATGATCGTGGTGCCCATCGAGGCCAGCGCCGGACGCGACCTGGGCGGTGAGCACGCGCTTATCCAACTCTCCCACGATACCGGCGGGAAATATTATTACGCCGACACGCTGCCGCGGCTGGAGCAGGCGTTCCAGCAAATCAGCGAAGAGCTGCGGGCGCAGTATCTGCTCGCCTACTACCCCGTGCGCCGGATCGCCGAAAGCGATTTCCGCAAGATCAAAGTCGAGCTGAAAGGCCCGGCCACCGAGGGCCTGAAAGCGCGGCATCGGACGGGATACTTCACGTCGAAATTCAAGTAGCCGACGGTCGACGGTCGACGGTCTACCGTCTACGGTCTACCGTCTACGGCAAGAGCAAATTGCTTCCAGCTCCCGGATCGCAAGGTTGTCTCTGGCCGTCGACTGCCGGCCGTCGACCGTCGACTTCGCGTGTACAATGTCCGCATGGCATTTCGCACTCCGGGCAACTCGAATCCGCTGAAAAAGGCGAAGACGCCGCCGCCGGAGGAGACCTTTGAAGAGGCGGCTTACCTGAAAGCGCTGGGCGAGAAGCAGAAGCCGGTGCAGGTGAAGCTCCGCGATGGGGAAGTGGTGCGGGGCTGGATCGAGTATTACGACAAGAACATGATCCGGCTGACCCGCGAGGACGCGCCGAATCTGTTTATCTTCAAGCACGAGATCATGTATATCGCCGAGGACGGCGGGCCGCAGAAACGGGTGAAAGCGCCTGAGGGGCGTTAGGCTTTGGGCTTTAGGCGACTGGATCGCGGTACTGCGTTCCGTATTGTCGCCTAAAACCTAACGCCTAAAGCCTGCTTGCATTCCTCCGACCAATTCGTTCCTGCCATGAGCGAGATCGCACGGGAGGCGGGCGCGTTGCTGATGACCCACTTCCGGCGGCGCATCGGCTTCGAGTACAAGGGCGATGTCGACCTGGTCACCGAGGCCGACCGGAGCAGCGAGGCTCTGATCACCGATCGCATTCGCGCCCGCTGGCCGCGCCACGACCTGATCGGCGAAGAAGGCGCGCGCGTCGAGACCGGCAGCGACTACCGCTGGTACATCGATCCGCTGGACGGCACCACGAATTTTGCCCACGCCTTCCCGGTGTTCTGCGTTTCGCTCGCGCTGGAACACAAGGGCAAGCGCGTGGCGGGTGTCATCTACGATCCCACCCGCGATGAACTGTTCGCGGCGGAGAAGGGAAGCGGCGCTTACCTGAACCAGCGCCGCATGCACGTTTCCAAGGTCAACAACATGGCCGAATGCCTGTGCGGCACCGGCTTTCCCAGCCACAAGCGCCACAAGAATCCCAACATCCACTTCTATCACCAGATCACGCTCCGGACGCACGGCGTGCGGCGGGCGGGATCGGCGGCGCTGGACCTGGCGTCGGTGGCGAGCGGACGCCTGGACGCATTCTGGGAATTCAACCTCAACCCGTGGGACACCGCGGCGGGCGCCCTGCTGGTGGAAGAAGCCGGCGGCGCCATTACCGACATGACCGGCGGCCCGTGGCGCCTCGACAGCCGCGAAACCCTGGCCACCAACAGCCTGGTGCACGCCGACTTCGTCAGGATTATGGAAGACATTCTTGCCGGACGCGGGCTGGAAGAATTGCCCAGCCCGGCGGAGTACGCCGCCGCGCGCAAGCCGGAATAGAAAAAATTAGCCAATCGGCCACAGATTAACGCTGATGAACGCGGATTTTAGCTCGCTCAGCGAGCGACAGAATCTGTAGCCCACGGCGTAAGCCGTGGGTACGCTGAAGCTACGATGGCGAGCCCGCTTCAGCGGGCGACAGAATCGCAAGCGCCGCAATTCTGATTCGCAGGTTGTATGCTGATGTCGCATGCCCACATTGATTCCCCAACCCACCCGCATCACGGCCGCCGGAAACAAGCCCAAGCTGATTGATGAATACATTGGCCGCGTGAATTCGAAGACCTCGCCGGTCAGCGTTGCTCACATGCGCAGTCCGGCGGGCTGGCAGGAACCGGGCCAGACGCCGGAGTTCGACGAATACACCATCGTGCTGCGCGGTCTGCTGCGGGTCGAGCACCAGGGCGGTCACCTCGACGTGCGCGCCGGCCAGGCGGTGATCGCTCATAAGGGCGAGTGGATCAGGTATTCAACGCCGGAAGCGGACGGTGCGGAGTACATCGCCGTGTGCTTGCCGGCATTCGCCATCGAAACCGTGCACCGGGACGAATAGGCCGACAGGCTAGTGCAAGCGATAGTTCTTGTACAGGTCGAGGCGGTTGATGATTCCTTCGATCACCTGCGTGTAAGCAAAATACTCGTACATTGTCTCATCGGACAGACCGTGCACCGACTTGCGGCGCGCTTCGCGCAGTTCAGGCAAGTCTTGCTCACCTAGAGTCAGCACCGCGCTCTGCAGAAATTTCTTCGCTCCTGCGATTCCGAAATAGGGCTCGTCTTCTTCCACGTGGCGGTTTACGCTTGCCGCTAGCGCCTTAGTGTCGTGCGGATCCATCTTTGGTTCGGACTTCTCGCGCTCCTCCAGAATCTTCGAGTACTGAGTCGATACGGCTTCGAATTCTTCCTCGGTGTGCGGAACGCGACGAATCACTTTCAAGACCTGCTCTCGCGAGAACGTCGGCCTCTCGCCAGCGAATTTCAGTGGCGTGTACGTACGATAAAGCACCAACTGCTTCCGGACCTGCTCCGGAATTTGCCCCAATTGAAATGCTTGCAGCGCTTTGAAACTGTTTTCCGTCATATTGATCGCGACCGCAATCGCCACTGCAGCGCGCACATTCGTGTCCGGATCAGTGAGCGCAGGGATGGCATAACGGTCTACCATCTCGGGTCGCATGCTGCCGAACAGCAGAATCGCAGCCATGTTGCGGTCGAAGCTCATGGCGTGCGCCGGGGCATTGGCGACAGGATTTTCCTGGCGTAGATAGCGTAGTACCAGTGGGCCGGTGTCGGCGCCCCGGGACGCAAGTTGCAGCGTCAATCGCATATAACCCGCAAAATCTACTTCAGCCATGTCGGTGCGCTGAACGGCGTCAGTGACTGTCGTCAGGCTGGCTTCGGAACCATCCAACGAAAGCAGAAGAGACGCGCCATCGAAGAGGAAAAACTGGTCCTTGGTTTCCGTGGTGAGCAGTTGCTTTAGGCACTCTTGGCCGCCGCGTCCTTTGCTCTTCACCAGCAACCAGAACGAATCCATCGCTTTAGACTTGGCTTCTCTGGTTTTCTGGTCGACCTGTGTCGGGTGAAAGCCGTACGTCTTCGCTTTCGCCGCATTGATTTCGCTGCAGGCACTATCCTGCCCGCTGGCAGAAAGGGCAGTGAGCACAACGGCCACTAACAGTGCACTTCTCAAGGTCGTACCCCGCTCGCGTGCGGATGACAGTTGTGCATTGTGGCACGATCGCTAGCGGAACGCGCGCGCCAAAATGCCTTGTCACACACTTCCGTGAGCCACAAACCTTGGTGCAGCGTAAAATGTTTATCAGCGGTTTTTGAGGATGGCCACGTGATCAAGTCACTCCTGGAACGCAAGATTGAAAAGCGTCCGCAGCAGGTACGGTTGCAGGGACGAATCCTGTTTCTGACCGAAGATCCTGAGCTCATCCGCAAACAGCTTGCGGGGTGGGACCTGCCGTGGGACACGGCGCATCCGGAAAAAAATCCCAAGCTGCGCGACGACATCTCCACCGACGAGATCACGCCCGCGCACATCTGCTTCTTTTTCGATGAGACGCTCGGCGAATTTCCCTACACCGGCCTGAAGTGCGGCAGCGAAACGCCGATCAAGCGCAGCGACGTCAAGCAGGGCGGATTCGTCGCGGCGGTGAGCGGAAAGCGGCGTGGCAAGGGTTCCAGCCGCGAGCAATCGCCCTACGCCGAGCGGTCGGCGGGAATTCAGTTGGTGATCGCGGAAAACATCGAGCGCATCTACAAGCAGAACTGCCAGAACCTGGGCGTGCTAACCTCCACCGATTTTTCGCTGATTGACTGCATCCGCCGCGGCGAAGAAATTCCGCTCTCCGTGTTTACCCAGGGCGAGGACGAGATTACGCGCCAGGTCATCGAGTACGGCGGGTTGTTTCCGTTCAACGTCGCGCGCATGCAGTCCAAAGTTTCCGTGCCGCCGATTACAACCAAGGCGCGTCCGATGACGATATCGGAGAAGATTCTCGCGCGGCACATGGTGAACAGGCCGTCGACGGTCGACGGTCGACAGTCGACAGGTTCCGGGCCATCGACCGTCGACAATCGACCGCCGGCCGTCAAGCCTGGCGATACCGGTTTCACCCGCGTGGACCTGCGCTTCTCGCACGAGTACGTCACCCCGATGGCGGCGATCTTCTACGAGCACTTCGTCGGCAAGGGCGTGCCGGTGAACGATCGCGACTCCATCAAATTTTTCCGCGATCATCTGACGTTTCTTGACGAGGTGATGTCGGAAGAAAAGCGCAAGATGGGCCTGCTGGACCTGGCGACGCAGCTCAAATTCAAGCAGCAGGACTTTGCCAAGGACCAGGGCATCCAGCTTCACGGCGAGCTCAAGGACCGCAAGGGCAGCGAGGGCATCTGCCACTCGGTGATGCTGGAAACCTACGCACTGCCGGGCCAGGTGAACGTCGGCTCGGACTCGCACACGCCGCACGTCGGCGCCATGGGCTGCATCGCCTTCGGCATCGGCACCACCGATGTCTTCAATTCCTGGATCACGAAAGATGTGCGGGTCAAGGTGCCGGAATCGGTGAAAGTGGTGATCCGCGGCAGGCGCAAGCCGAACGTCACCGCCAAGGACTTCATCCTCGCCATCCTCGCCATGGATTACGTGCGCAGCGGCAAGGCGCTGGCCAAGGTGATCGAGTATGCCGGCGAAGCGGTGGAAGAGTTGAGCGTGGATGAGCGCGCGACGCTGACCAACATGGCGGCGGAAATCGGCGGGTTTACCGGCATCGTCGCGCCCGATGAGAAGGTGGTGGACTTCCTGGTGGAGCGGCGCGGCATGGACGGTGCCCAAGCACAGAAGCTGGTTGCCGGCTTGCAAAGCGATTCCGATGCCGAGTACGCCCACGTCATCGCAATGAACGCCAAAGAAATCTATCCCATGGTTGCCACCCCCGGCGATCCCGGCAACGGCAAGTTCGTGCGCGACCTGAACACGCCGGTGCCGATCGAGATCGCCTACGGCGGTACCTGCACCGCCGGCAAGAACGAAGACATGGACATGTACGCGCGTGTGCTCGCGCAGGCGCTCAAGCAGGGCAGGCGCGTGGCCGGCTCGGTGAAGTTCTACATCCAGTTCGGGTCGCAGGAGACGCGCGATTACTGCGTGCGGCAGGGCTACCTGGAGGTGTTCAAGCAGGCGGGCGCCATCGTGATCGAGCCTAGTTGCGGGGCCTGCATCAACGCCGGACCGGGAGTTTCCACCCGTCCCGACCAGGTGGTGATAAGCGCGCAGAACCGCAATTTTCCGGGACGCAGCGGCCCGGGGCAGATGTATCTTGCCAGCCCGCTGACCGTGGCCGCGAGCGCCGTGGCGGGGTATATCACGGAGTACGAAGCGGCGGCGGAGAGAGAAGCGGTCTCAGCATGATTCCGGGCGTGACTTAAGTCACGGACGAGAACGGGAGTAGCGGCGGACAATATTAGGTTCGCCAGAGCGGGTGGGGCTTGGCTAAAATCACCCGTTCAGATAAATTCTTTCTAATACCCAGGACCGAGGGGAGAGACAGAAATGGCATACGTAATCGCGGAACCCTGCATCGGCACCAAGGACACGGCCTGCGTCGATGCTTGCCCGGTGGACTGCATCCACCCCAAGAAAGATGAACCGGCGCATGCCGGCGAGGAAATGCTGTACATCGATCCGGTGGAATGCATTGACTGCGGCGCCTGCGTGCCGGTGTGCCCGGTGTCGGCGATCTTCGCGCTCGATGACCTGCCGGACAAGTGGAAAGCGTTTGCCGAGCGCAATGCGGCGTACTACGGCCGCACCCCGGCGTAAGCAGATTTTCAAGTTCACGGCGGCGCGCACCTCACGCCGAGGGCGCGCCGTTCTTTTTTCGTAGCTGGTAGCTGAGGTTCGGCCATAGAGCCGAGCTGCGAGCGACCAGCTACCAGCCACCCTCAGCCCGCTTTCCCTCCCTGCGCGCGTCAGTTAGAATCATCGTTTGTCCTCGCTCGAACAGGCGCGTTAGCCGGTCGAAGCCCTATGCCGCTCAAGGATTCCGAGGCGGTGGTGTTGCGCAGCTATCCGCTGCGCGAGGCCGACCTGCTGGTGACGTTTTTCACGCGCGCCGAAGGCAAGGTGCGCGGGGTGGCGCGTTCGGCGAAGAAGTCGAAGCGGCGGTTCGGCGGCGCGCTGGAGCCGCTGACGTTGGTCAAGCTGTATTACGAGGACCGGGAGCGGCAGGAACTGGCGCGCATTGATTCCTGCGAGATCCTGGAGTCGCCGCTGACCAGCGCGGTGGATTATCCGCGGGCGGTGGCGCTGGGACACATTGCGGAATTGCTGGATGAATTGCTGCCCGACCGCGAGGCCAATGACGCGATCTTCCGGCTCACGGTCTCGGTGCTGCGGTCGCTGCGCGCGGACGCCATCTGGATGCCGCTGACCTATTTCGAACTGTGGTTGACGCGGCTGGTCGGATTTTTGCCGGAGCTTGGTGAATGCGTGGTTTGCGGCGCGGCTCTGGACGGAAACCGCGCCTTCTACCACGCGCTGGTGGACGGCCTGATGTGCCAGAGTGACAAGCGCCTGGCGTCGAGCGAAATGACGCCGGAATCGCGGGCGCTGGCGGCGGAGATGTTTCGCTCGCCGGTGGAAACGATGGCGCAGCAGGTGTGGCCGAAGTCGAAGGGCACCGATTTGCGGAAGTTCGTGATCCAGATTTTGGAGCGGCATCTGGAGAAGAAGCTGGTGACGGCGACAATGCTGGAAAAACTTCAGTAGCTAAGAGCTAAATGCCACAGCAGAAACAAAACGCGCCCACGTTTCAGGAGCTCATCCTGCGGCTGTCGAATTTCTTTGCCGACTACGGATGCGTGCTGCAGCAGCCGCATGATTTGGAAGTCGGCGCGGGCACCATGGCGCCGGAGACTTTCCTGCGCGTGCTGGGGCCGCAGCCGTACCGGGTGGCGTACGTGCAGCCGTCGCGCCGCCCGGCCGACGGGCGCTACGGCGAGAATCCTAATCGCCTCTATAAACACACGCAGTTACAGGTAATCCTTAAACCTCCACCTGAAGACGTGCAGGAGCTCTACCTGAAGTCGCTGGAGGCGATCGGAATTGATCTGCGCCAGCACGACATCAAGTTTGAAGAAGACAACTGGGAGTCGCCGACGCTGGGCGCGTGGGGAATCGGCTGGCAGGTGATGCTCGATGGCCTGGAAATCACGCAGTTCACCTACTTTCAGCAGTGCGGCCAGATTGATCTCGACCCGATTTCGGCGGAGTTGACCTACGGGCTGGAGCGCATCGCGGCCTTCCTGCAGGACGTGAATTCCATTTACGAGATTGTTTGGGCACGCGATCCCAAGACGGGTGAAGAGGTCACCTACGGCGACGTGCGCCTGGCCGACGAGTTGCAGTTCTCGGTGTACAACTTCGAGCTGGCGGATGTGGACCGCGCGTGGAAGCACTTGGAGCTTTTCGAGGACGAGTGCAAAGAGCTGCTGAGCGAGTTCGCCAAACTCACGTCGGAGAAGAAAGAAGCAGGGAAGAAAGAGCGCACCGTGGATGAGGATTTTCCGGCGCACCTGCGGGAACAGATTCGCCGGTTCCCGGTGCTCCCGGCCTTGGACCTGTGCCTGAAGTGCTCGCACCTGTTCAACATTCTCGATGCGCGCGGGGCGATCTCGGTGACGGAGCGCGTGGGGGTGATCGCGCGCATACGTCAGTTAGCGGTCGGGGTGGCAAAAGCGTGGGTGGCGCAACAAGAAGCTGTCGGCCGTCAGCTTTCAGCTATCAGCCAGGAGAAACCGGCAGCGGTCGAGAAGGCGTAAACGATTTGACGTGTCCGGGGCTACACCTCGATGTGACCTGCATCACGCGCGGTCTGGCAAGCAGGTGGGACAATAAGCGGTTCGCATAATGCCTGATTTCCTTCTTGAGATCGGACTGGAAGAGATCCCGGCACGCATGATTGACGGCGCCGAGGCGGAGCTGCGCAAACGCGTCGCCGACGTGCTGGAGCGCGAGTCGCTGGCGCAGAGTCCGGAGGTGGAGCCGTATTCCACGCCGCGCCGTGTGGCGGTGCTGGCGCGCGGGATCGCCGAGAAACAAGCGGATGCGGAAGAGCAGGTGCTGGGGCCGTCGGTCAAGGTCGCCTACAAGGACGGCCAGCCAACCGCGGCGGCGCAGGCGTTTGCGCGCAAAGTGAATGTCGATGTGGCGCAACTGAAGTCCGTCACCACGCCGAAGGGCGAATACCTGGCAGCCACGGTAACGCGCAAGGGGCGCACCGCACAGGAGATCCTGGCGGAGGCGCTGCCCAAGGAAATCAACGCGCTCTACTGGGCGAAGAACATGTACTGGCGCGAGGGCAAGCCGGAGCGGTTCGTGCGCCCGGTGCGCTGGATGGTGTCTCTGCTGGGAGAGCAGGTAGTGCCGCTGGAATACGCGGGAATCAGGGCGGCTCGAAAATCGTGCGGGCACCGTTTGCTGGGACACGATGTTGAGGTCAAGGCGCCCACGTCGTACGCGGCGGATCTCAAAGCAGCAGGCGTGTTCGCAAAACGCGAGGATCGGCTGGCGCTGATCCGCAAAGAGCTGGACCGGGCGTGCCGCACGGTTGCGGGCGCGCGCTGGCGAGAAGACAAAGAACTGCTGGATACGGTGGTCAACCTCACCGAGTTTCCGTCCGTCATCCTGGGAAATTTCGAGGGCGAGTTCCTGTCGTTGCCGGAAGAGGTGCTGGTCACGGTGATGCGCGACCACCAGAAATATTTCGCGGTCGAAGATGCGACCGGAAAGCTGGCGGCGCATTTTCTGGCAGTGCTCAACACCGACGGCGATCCCACGGGAATTATCCAGCACGGGCACGAGCGCGTGCTGCGGGCGCGCTTCAACGACGCGCGCTTCTTCTGGGACACCGACCAGAAGCAGCCGCTGCGCGAGCGGGTGGAGCGGCTGAAGAATGTCACCTTCCAGAAAGATCTTGGCAGCTATTTCGACAAGACCATGCGGGTCCAGAAGCTCGCCAGCCAGATTTCGCAGACGCTGGAAGATGCGGGCGTCAAGGTGCGTGCCGGGATCGTGCACAAGGCGGCGCTGCTGGCCAAGACCGACCTGACCACCGAGCTGGTGAAGGAATTTACCGAGCTGCAGGGAATCGTGGGCGGATTGTACGCCAAGGCGCAGGGGCTGGATCCGGCGATCGGCGACGCGATCTACGATCAGTACAGGCCGGAGTCCATGGAAGACACGGTGCCGCGGACCGTTGAGGGCGCGGTACTCTCGATTGCGGACAAAGCGGATTCAATCGCCGGAATGTTCGCGCTGGGACTGATTCCGAGCGGCTCGAAGGATCCGTTTGCGCTGAGAAGGCAGGCGAACGGGATCATTAAGATCATTGCAGAGCACAAGCTGCCACTCACTTTCCGTGATGTTTTCGCGGGAACGCACGCGTTCAGCAAGGCAACGACGGAGCAGAGGATCGGCACCACCGAGGACAAGGCGGTTACTACAGTTCGAGTTGGCACAGTAGTTCAGACATCGTTGTTCTTCCGGGAGCGGCTGGAGTTCTACCTGCGCGACGCGCTTGGTTTCGCATACGACGTGGTGAACGCGGTGCTCGCGGCGGGCGCTGATGATGTGGTGGACGTGGTCGCGCGGGCGCAGGCAGTCGCGAAAGTGCGGCCGTCGGAAGATTTCGAAGCCATTTCGGCGGCGTTTAAGCGGATTAAGAATATTCTGCGGCAGGCGCAAGAGACGGGGAAGAAGGTTGGCGACGCGCTTGATGTTACCGCGCTCAGCGATCCGCCGGAGAAGGCGTTGGCGCAGGAGATGCAGCGGGTGGCGCCGCGGGTGCGCGAATTGTCGCAGAACCGGGATTACGCGAGTGCGCTGGCAGAGATTGCGACCATTCGGCCGGCGGTGGACACGTTCTTCGACAAGGTGATGGTGATGGTCGAAGATGAGCGGGTGCGGGCGAACCGGCTGGCGCTGCTGCAATCGCTGCTCAACGAGTTTTCGACGATCGCGGATTTTTCCGAGATCGTGACGGAGAAGAAGTAACCACAGAGGGCACGGAGGATCACGGAGGAAACGCAAGGTCCTTCGACTCGGCATCGGCAAAAGCGGCCGATGCCTCGCTCAGGATGACAAGGGTTTTTGGTTTTCGTGAACAGCGGGATCTGAAATTTATACGGCTTAATAGAAAAGGATGGAATATGAGCACTCCCACGATGGAAGTTGAGACTGAAAAAATGGCGACGACTCCGCAAACAGGCGCGACCAAGTACGTTTACTTCTTCGGCGAAGGCAAGGCCGACGGCAACGGGAAGATGAAAGACGAGCTGGGCGGCAAGGGTGCCGGTCTGGCCGAGATGACCAATGCCGCACTGCCGGTTCCGCCGGGATTCACCATTCAAACCGATGCCTGCCGCGAGTACATGCGCGGGCAGGTTGCGCCGGAGATGGACCGGCAGACCAACGAGGCGCTGGCGCGTCTGGAGAAGATCCAGGGCCAAAAACTGGGCGAGGGAAAAAATCCGCTGCTGGTGAGCGTGCGCTCGGGCGCCAAGTTCTCCATGCCCGGCATGATGGACACCATTCTCAACCTCGGCCTGAACGACACGTCGGTGGAAGCGCTGGCCAAGCGCAGCAACAACCCGCGTTTCGCCTACGACAGCTATCGCCGCTTGATCCAGATGTTCGGCAACGTGGTGCTGGAAGTCCCGAAACCCGCATTTGACGAGGTCTTCGAGAGCATCAAGAAAAAGAAGAAAGCCAAGCTGGACACCGACCTCGATGCCGCGGCGCTGAAGGACGTGATCGCCGAGTACAAGAAGGTGGTGAAGAAGCACACCAAGCGCGACTTCCCGCAGGAGCCGAAAGAGCAGCTCGTGATGGCGCGCGACGCCGTGTTCCGCTCGTGGATGAACCAGCGCGCCAAGCACTATCGCCGGATTAACAACATCGACGACAACCTGGGCACCGCGGTCAACGTGCAGGCCATGGTCTTCGGCAACCTGGGCGAAACCAGCGGCACCGGTGTGGGCTTCACGCGCAATCCCGCCACCGGCGACAAGGAGTTTTACGGCGAGTTCCTGATGAACGCGCAGGGCGAGGACGTGGTGTCCGGCGTGCGCACCCCGGTGCACATCGGCGAGCTGAAGAAGATCATGCCCAAGGTGTACGACCAGCTCCGCAACATCACCACGCGGCTGGAAACGCACTACAAGGACATGCAGGACTTCGAGTTCACCATCCAGGACGGCAAGCTCTACATGCTGCAGACGCGCAACGGCAAGCGGACCGGGCGCGCCGCGGTACGGGTGGCGCTCCAGATGGTGAACGAAGGGCTGATCACCAAGGAAGAGGGGTTCATGCGCGTCGAGCCGAACCAGTTGTACGACTTCCTGGTTCCGCGGCTGGACGAGAAGGGCGTGAACGTCGTAGTGCTGGCCACGGGGCTGCCGGCGTCGCCGGGCGCGGCCGTGGGCCAGATCGTGTTCACCGCCGACGAAGCGGTGGTGAAGGCGGGCACGGGCAAGAAAAAGAACCCGGTGATCCTGGTGCGCGGCGAGACCACGCCGGAAGACATCCACGGCATGGAAGTAGCGGTGGGCATTCTGACCTCGCGCGGCGGCATGACCAGCCACGCGGCCGTGGTCACGCGCGGCATGGGCAAGTGCGGCATCGTGGGCGCGGGCGAAATCCAGGTTCACGAGAGCAAGAAGGAGATGCACGTCGATGGGCAGGTGTTCCACGAAGGCGACTGGATCTCGCTGGATGGCACCACCGGGCGCGTGATCAAAGGCCGGCTGAACACGGTGGCGGCGTCGGTGGACGATCCCGAGCTGCAAACCCTGCTGAGCTGGAGCGAGCCGTACCGCAAGCTGGGGGTGCGCGCCAATGCCGATATTCCGCGCGACGCCATCCAGGCGCGTGCCTTCGGGGCGGAGGGAATCGGGCTGTGCCGCACCGAGCACATGTTCTTCGCCGAAGACCGCATTCCGCACATGCGCGCCATGATTCTCGCCAACAACGAGAAAGACCGGCGCGCCGCGCTGAAGAAGCTGCTGCCCATGCAGCGCGCGGACTTCGCCGGGCTGTTCCGGGCGATGGAAGGGCTGCCGGTGACCATCCGCCTGCTCGATCCGCCGCTGCACGAGTTCCTGCCCAAGCGCGAAGAGCTGATGGTGGAGATCGCGGTGCTGGAAGCGACCAAGCCGAAATCTCCCAAGCTGAAAGAGCTGCGCAAGATCCTGGCGCGCGTGGAAGAACTGCACGAGTTCAACCCGATGCTGGGCTTCCGCGGCTGCCGGTTGGGCATTGCTCTGCCGGAGGTCACGGAGATGCAGGCGCGCGCCATCATCGAGGCGGCGGTGCAGGTGGAGAAGGAAGGCGTGAAGACGCACGCCGAAATCATGATCCCGCTCACCAGCACGCTGAAGGAGATGGAGCACCAGGCTGCCATCTGCCGCCGCGTCGCCGAGGAAGTGTTCGCGGAGAAAGAACGCAAGGTGCACTACCTGGTTGGCACGATGATCGAGTTGCCGCGCGCGTGCGTGGTGGCGGACAAGATCGCGCAGGAAGCCGAGTTCTTCAGCTTCGGCACCAACGACCTGACGCAGACCACGTATGGCTTCTCGCGCGATGACATCAACAAGTTCCTGCCCAAGTACGTGTCGGAGGGGATCCTGAAGCAGGACCCGTTCCAGGTTATCGATCGCGAGGGCGTGGGCGATTTGGTGCGGATGGGCATCGAGCGCGGGCGCAAGACACGGCCCAACCTGGAAGTCGGAATCTGCGGCGAGCACGGCGGCGAGCCGGCCTCGGTGGAGTTCTGCTACCTGGTCGGGATGGACTACGTTTCCTGCTCTCCGTACCGCGTGCTCACGGCGCGTCTGGCGGCGGCCCAGGCCGCGGCCGGCGAAAAGCTGGGAGCGGAGGCGGGTAGAACGAAATAGGCTGCAGGCTGCAGGCTTCAGGAAGAGAGGCTCGGTCATCGACCGGGCCTTTTTTCCAGAATGGAATTGCACCGTGCGGCGAGATGAATTCAGCGCGGCGGAATTCTGTTGTAGGATTCAGGGAAGAGGATTCGGAGGGCCTGAATGAAGGCGAGAGTCGTGCTATGTGTGACGGCCGTTCTTTTGGCGGTGGTGATGATGTCGGCGCAAATGACGCAGAAGGATTTCCTGCTGCTGGACAACGGCGACAAAATCCTGGTGAATTTCCCCAAGGGATCGAGTGGAACCATCCAGGTGAAGAGCCTGAGCGCGCGATCGCGCGTGGACATTGAAAACACGGCCCAGCGCGGCTTCGATAAGTTCATGGTGACGGCCAAGGAAGGCTGGAAGACCTATCCCGGCAAGGTGGACGGCGCCAACATCGCGATCACCTTGCGCGAGGCGCAGGACAACAAGAAAGACCTGGCCACACCGGACCTTCCGTTCGATTCCGATGCGGTGGTGCGCATCGTGAACAGCGCGCCGCCGCGCATCGCCGGCGGCGACAACCGCAAGCGGGGCACCCGGTGTCCGGTGGACAACGCGCTGCTGGACTGGTAGCGAGTTTTGAGTTGTGAGTTCGGAGTTGTGAGTGAAATTAGTGGAAAGCTGCAGGCCCCGAGCAGCGGCGCTTGAAAAGAGATGCCTCGTTGCGTTCGGAATGACATTTCCTGTTTGTTTGCGCTACGTGCCGATCCCCTGATCCGATCGGCTCCCAACTCACAACTCACAACTGGTTAGTGCGTTTTCTGCAGGCGGGCGATGAGTTTTTGCGCCAGGTTTTCCTCGGATTCGGACCACAGCACGCGGCCGGTGACGCCGCAGTTCTTCTCCACGGCGTTGCTGAAGTTGATCAGCTTCTGAACGTTGGCGCGAATGCGCGGCTCTGAGACTTCGGTGAGGTCAACGCCCTCGAAGAGGAAGGGCGTGTCGAGTCCGAAGTCCACCTGAATGTGACCGCTCTCCTGGTAGGTCCCTTCGTCGAATTCCAGTCCGTGGGCGATGAACTTCACCTGGCGCGGTTCGACGATCCACTCGGCGCTGCCTTCCGGCTGCACCCACAGGTCCCAGTAGCCTTCCAGCAGATAGGCGTGATCGTCGTGCAGCATGTCGGCGACGATGGCGATGGCCTGCTCGGGGTCGATCCCGGGGTGAAAACGGCGTTCCAGGATGGTCGGCTCGCTCCAGGAGACGGGGTGCACGGCGACCTCAGTCACCCCGGGCCGCGAGGCCGAAAACAAGAACTGGCGCACCACCGAGAGCAGGCGCGGCATGATGTCGGATTCACGGAAGCGCGGGAACCAGAGGCTGAGATAGAGCGGGTCGGCCATGCCGACTATTTTAGATGGCGCTGAGCGACTTGCGCCACGGACGACCGGCTGCGCGGACCGGTGAAGCTTTGACAGTGGAAGAAATGGACTGCTACGATGAATGGTTCGGCAGGAATTTCCCGCCCAGCAAGCGTCCCCGTCGTCTAGCCCGGCCTAGGACATCGCCCTTTCACGGCGGTAACGCGGGTTCGAATCCCGCCGGGGACGCCAAGATTAGCCGATCGCTGACGTGCCGTTGACGCGCCGCCGGACACACCGCTACACTCGGTGGAACTGTGGGGTGACGCGTGAAACGATTTACTTGGTTCCTTCTGCTCATTTGCCTGGTTTGCCTGCCTGGTGCTTTCGCCGATGACGAACATCACGGCCACCACGACGCGGCCGAGCAACTGGGCACGGTTTCCTTCCCAATTTCCTGTACACCCGCAGCGCAGAAGCCGTTCGAACGCGCTGTGGCGCTGATGCACTCCTTCTGGTACGAGGAGGCGGAGAAGCAGTTCACCGCCATCGCGCAGCAGGACCCCCGGTGTGCCATGGCGCACTGGGGTGTCGCGCTCAGCCTCTACCACCAGCTTTGGGACCGCCCACAGGAACCGGTGCTGAAACACGGCTGGGAGGAGATCCAGAAAGCGCAGTCAATCGGCGCCAAAACCGATCGCGAGCGCGGCTACATCAATGCCCTTGCCGTGTTCTACCGCGACTATGCCACCCGGAACCACCAGGCACGCGCCACGGCGTACGCCGAGGCGATGGAGAAGCTGTACGCCCGCTATCCGAGTGATCATGAAGCGGGCGCGTTCTACGCCTTATCGCTGTTGGCAGCCGCGCCTCTCGACGACACCAAGTTCGTCGAACGGAAGAAAGCGGTTGCCGTGCTCATGCCCCTCTTCCGCGAGAATCCCACGCATCCGGGGCTGGCGCACTACATCATTCATGCGTGCGACTCGCCGCAGATGGCCCCCATGGGCCTGGAGGCGGCGCGCCGGTATGCGCACATCGCCTCGTCTTCGCCGCACGCGGTCCACATGCCGTCGCATATCTTCGCCCGGCTGGGCCTGTGGCAGGAGGACATCCAGTCCAACCTCACCTCCGTCGCTCTGACTCGCCAGTCCGCCGCCATGCACATGGGCGGCGCTTCCCATCAGTTGCACGCCATGGATTTCCTGATCTACGCCTACTTGCAGGTGGGTGAAGATCAGTCGGCCAGGCAGATCGTGGATGACTTGGCGAACACCGTTGCGGAAATCAAGGCCGGGCACGCGCACGACACGATGGCGGACCATACCGGTTACGCGATGACCGAATTCCCGGCCCTGTATGCGCTCGAGATGCACCACTGGGCGGACGCAGCGGCCCTGCAACCCCCGGCGGATGCCAAACCCCTCGACCAGCTCACCAGTTTTTGGGCGCGCGGCATCGGCGCCGGCCACCGGCACGACGCCGACGGCGCACGGAAGGCCCTGGAGCAATACGATTTGCTTCTCGAATCGGTGCGCAAGTCGAACCAGGCCTACTTGGCCGAACTGCTTGCCGGCGTGCCGCGCGACGAAATCAGTGCCTGGGCCGCCTTCGCGGACAAGAAGAATGACGAAGCGGTTCGCCTGATGCGTCGCGCTGCCGACCGGCAGGACGCCCAGGGCAAGGACGAGACCGACATCCCCGCGCGCGAGATGCTCGCCAACATGCTTCTGGAATTGAACCGCCCCCAGGAGGCGCTGGCGGAGTACGAACAATCCATGAAGGTCGACCCCAACCGCTTCAACGGGCTCTACGGCGCCGCGCGGGCCGCCGAACTGGCAGGGCAACCGGCAACGGCGAATTCTTATTACGCAACCCTGCTGAAAAACTGCGCTAATGCGCACTCCGACCGGCCGGAGCTTGCGCGTGCCCGCACCGTGCTGGCAAGCAACTCGGCGAGCGCGATCGCAGCCGGCAACAGGCAGGAGGCGAGTGGTTCGCAGCGATAACCAAGCAATCTCGATATGTTGCGGCCAGTTTGCCTTGCGAAGATACTGTAAGCATGAGAAATTTCAGGTTCGCCGTGCTGCCGGGAGACGGAATCGGCGCCGAGGTCATTCCCGCCGGACTACAGGTGCTGCGCGCCGTGGCAGAAAGGCAAGCGTCGTTCAATTTCGAGACGCAGGTGTTTGAGTGGGGAACGGCGCGCTACCTGCGCGAGGGCGCGATGATGCCGCGCGACGGCATGCAGCAATTGGAGCGCGGCGGCTTCGACGCCATCCTGCTGGGGCCGGTGGGCGACCCGCGCGTGCCCGACCACATTACGCTGTGGGGACTGCTGTTGCCCATCCGGCAGGGATTCGATCAGTACATCAACCTGCGCCCCATGCGGCTGCTGGCAGGGATCAGGACGCCGCTCGCGGGCAAGTCTCCCCAGGACATCGACATGGTCTGCGTGCGCGAGAACGCCGAGGGCGAATACGCCGGGGTTGGCGGGCGGGTGCATCGCGGGACGGCCGACGAGGTCGCCATCCAAAGCAGCGTGCACACCCGCCACGGCACCGAGCGCGTGATCCGCTATGCATTCGAATATGCGCGTGCCAACGGGCGCAAGAAGGTGACCAGCGCCACCAAATCGAATGCCATGCAGTACAACATGGTGTTCTGGGACGAAGTCTTCGCCGGCGTGGCGGCGCAGTACGCCGACATTGCCCATGAACAGCAGTTGGTGGACTCGCTGTGCGCGCGCTTCGTGTCCAAGCCGGAAAGCCTGGACATGGTGGTTGCGTCGAACCTGTTCGGAGACATTCTGACCGACCTGGGCGCGGCCATCTCGGGCAGCATGGGCATTGCTCCGAGCGCGAATCTGAATCCCGAGCGGAAATATCCCAGCCTGTTCCAGGCGATCCATGGGTCGGCCCCCGACATTGCGGGCAAGGGGCTGGCAAATCCTTTGGGGACGGTGTGGTCCGTCCAGATGATGCTGGAGCACCTGGGCGAGGCGGATGCGGCCAAGGCGCTGATGCGTGCCATCGAGGAATTTGCGGCCAACGCAACCGCCAAGACGCCCGACCTGGGTGGCCGTGCCAGCACGCGCGAAGCTACAGACGCGTTGTGCAAGTTGATTCGCGCCGAACATTGAACGACAGGGGTCAGCGACTCATCCCACATTGTCCGCGCGCTGCGGCTATGGTTTTGAAGCTTGCCGGCGCGGCGAGCAATCCAATCCAAGCTGGTAGCAGCCGAAAACCGAACATGGAGGCCTGACCATGAATCCGTACGCATCATTCCTGAAAGATCAAGAAGCAGCCGAGGTGATTACCGGCACGCCGACACGCCTGGAAGCGTTGGCGAACCTGCTGGGTCCGGAGCGGATCAACTACTCGCCGGCGCCGGGGAAGTGGAGCGCGCGCGAGATTTTCTGCCACCTTGCCGATTGCGAAATAGCGTTCGCCTTCCGCTTGCGGCAGACGCTGTCCGAGGACCATCACGTGATCCAGCCGTTCGATCAGGATCAATGGTCACAGATGTACGCCGGCCACGATGCGCACGCGGCGTTGGCGGTCTTTTCGGCAGTGCGCCACTGGAACATGCAACTGATCGAACAGGCTGGTCCAGCGGCGCGGTCGAAGAAAAATACCCACCCGGAACGCGGCGAGGGAAGCTTCGGCGAGCTCGTCGAGACCATGGCAGGTCACGACCTGAACCATGTCAAGCAGGTCGAGGCGATCACGAAAAAAGTCGCCGCGTAAAGAAACTTAGCCACAGATTCACGCGGATTCACACGGATAAAGCAAAAAAGAAAACGCGCCTTGTCTTGAGGCGTGCCTTGCTTTTGATCCGCGGAAATCCGTGGGAATCCGTGGTTAGGTTTTCTATTTGCCAATGCCGAGAAGGTCCACGTCAAAGATGAGGGTGGCATTGGGCGGGATAAGGCCGCCGCCGGCGCCGCGGCTGCCGTAACCCAGCTCAGGCGGAATGCGCAACTGGCGCTTGCCGCCAACCTTCATGCCGGCGACGCCCTCGTCCCATCCCTTAATGACCTGGCCGGCGCCAAGCGTGAAGATAAACGGATCGTTGCGGTCCACCGAGCTGTCGAATTTCTTGCCATCCGTCAGCCAGCCGGTGTAGTGGACCTTGACCTTGTCGCCTTTTTTGGCGGCCGGGCCGGTACCTTCCTTGATGTCCCAATACTCCAGGCCGTCGGGCAGCTTGGTCGGTTTGCCTGTAACCTTGGTGGGCCCGCCGGAGTTCTGCGCGGGCGCGGAGGCGAGCAGGAACGCAAGTGCAAGGGTCGCGAAAGCGAGCTTCAGCATGAGGCTTGTTCTCCTGTACGACGAACCACCAAGCTACCACCGGCGCAGGAATTTCGCCAAGTGGGGAGGGCTTGGTAGTGGGTCAATTTCCGGGTCGGCGTGACTCGTGCGGAACCGCGCAACGTGTAGTGCTGGAGATGCGCGGAGTAATCGCTCCGAATCCGAACGGGACAGTCGTCGGAGGTCTGCTCAACTCACGCCCTTCATCTCGTTCTTGTATTGCAGCAGGAAATCCAACATTAACTTATGTCGACGTCGTCCCATGCCTTTTCCTGACGCGGTCAAGAGTAACCGATTCAGCAGGAGAAGTTTGGCTGCGAAGTGCTGTATCGGAGTCGTATCAGGCGCCATAATATTGTGATGTGTGAATGGTGGAGAGTAAGGATCGTAATCAACATCTCCCAGTTCGGCGCAATGTTTGCCGGCGAAGGCAAATGCCCGTGCTATTCCCCTTGCTCCCATTGACTCCAAGAAGTCTGCATCGCGTACAACTCTTGCTTCTATGGTCCTAGGTTCGATTCCCAACAGGTAAGAACTGAACTCAGACGCTACAATGCAGTGCACGATTGCAGTGATTTCGTCAGCGTCAAACCCATTCTCGTTAAGGAATGTAGCGGCTGCATCCGCTGATTCGTCCGTGTGGAAATGAAATGCCTCGTGCTGCCGTGGTGCAAAATCGTGAAAATATGCAGCAGGGACGACAATCCTCTTGTTTGCCTTCTCCTGTGTCGCGATTGTTTTCGCCAATTGGACAACAGCCTCGACGTGGTCGAAACGGTGTGCGATGTCTGAGAAACTGTGCTTCATATATTCGCGAACATGGCTGGCCATTCGGACCTCTAGCTCGGGATCAAGGCTGCTCCGCTCGAAACTTGCCTTTGGTCTTCCAGCCATTAGTTTCCTTCGCACCTGTAAGGGAAGCGAGAGAAGTTTCTCGTCGCGTCCTTGGGCGTTCTGAGCAGTTCTCTTGCACAATAGCGCCGGTATCGAAGTCTCTTTCATCGCGAACGATTCTGCGAAACATCCACCATGGCACTCCTGCTTGGCGGGGCACTCCACACACTCGGGCGTGGAGCAAATCAGTTGATGCATGTTCTGCGTGAGAAAACCTCGGAACCGCTCTAAACTGCGTCTGATGACATCCGCTGGATTCTCGGCAACATTGCCAACAGCGAAGCTTGAACTCCGCTGGTACAGAAACGGGCATCCAACAACATCTCCGTTCGGAACTATTGAGAAGATGCTTGCTGCAGCAGGACAGTCCTGCAGGGGCAAAGCAATTGACGAGAAATTAATGAAGCGGAGATCAATTGACGAAGTCGCAAGTGAACGAACTTGGCCAACGAACTCCTCAACATCGCTGGGTTTTACAGAAAGATCAGGGCGCGCGTATCCAATGTGATATGGGTTTGTAATGAAGAGGGTCCGCAGTGTTGGTGCCTTGGCCGCCAAGGTGCGAAGCATATCCACATAGGCGGGCACGTTTTGGAGGTTTTCTTTTGTGATGAGAGAAGTACCCTTGATGGGAATTCTTTTCGAGGATATTGCCTGTAGAGTGGCAAGGAGTGTCTCAAACTTGGTCTTGCGATACTCGTACTGGTTCCCCTCCATGCCTGCAGGGTCGATGCTAATGTTGATCCCGCCGGGCCCGAATTCGAGCATTCTCAGAAATACCTCTTGAGGAAACCCTGTCGTGGACACGGAAAAGTCAGCGCCCATTTCTTTGATGGATTCAATTAGCTTGAAAAGATCTTCGCCCAGCGTTAGTGGCTCTCCACCAGATAAAAGCACACTCCTCGGCTGCATGAACTGAAGGAATCGTAAGGCACCTTCTCGGACCGAGTGCATATCTGCTCGCGAAATATCATTTCTATGGCCGGTACGTTCCTGGAAACAATAGGGACATTTAAGCGGACACGCGAACGTGACTTCCCAAACAGCTTTAGAAAAAGGGAGATTGTCTGTGCGAAAACAACATTCCCTGGAAATCACTTCTGCCATTAGGATATCCTCCGCTCGTCTCACGACTGACATCAGGCCCACATTGACGTAGCTCCCTCGTGCTCACCTGAAACGTTCCTGCCGATATTCGAGGCGACCACGAACACTCTGCCACAGTTAGCGCTTCGTCCATCGTATGTCAAGGCTATGTTGCGGATGCAGTCGATTTTGTTGCCGAGATTCGGCACAGGACGCCCACAATTCGTAGAGCGTGACTCGCGGACCACGCGAGAAAACGCGGCTGTCGTGTCGGCAATGGTCCGAGTCCCCGTCCCCGGGGTACTTTTCTGGATGAATTATCGGCAAACCAAAAATTGACCCACTACCAGCATCAGCGCACACGGCGCGGAGATTTCGCGGAGGCGTACAATCGTCGCTTCGCGATAGATCGCACGGGGTGAAAACAATGGGGCGTTTGCGCTGGCTGTTGGTGATGTTGTGCGTCGGGGCGCCGCTTGTCGGGCAACAGTTTAGTCCCTCGCTCTATCAGGAGATGCGGTGGCGAATGATTGGCCCGTTTCGCGGCGGGCGAACGGTGGCGGCGACGGGAATTCCCGGAAAGCAGAACGTCTTTTACATCGGGGTCAACAACGGCGGCGCCTGGAAGAGCACCGACTTCGGGCACACCTGGCATCCCATCTTCGACGGCCAGCCGACCGGCTCCATCGGAGCGCTGGCGGTGGCGCCCTCCAATCCCGACATCACTTACATCGGCAGCGGCGAAGGCCTGCAGCGCCCGGACCTCTCGACTGGCGACGGAATTTACAAGTCCACCGACGCGGGCAAGACCTGGCAGCACCTTGGCCTGCGCGATGGCTGGCAAATTCCGGTGGTGCTGGTAGACCCGCGCGATCCCAACCGCGTCTTCGCCGCGGTGCTCGGACATCCCTACGGGCCGAACCAGGAGCGCGGCATATTCCGCTCCACCGACGGCGGAGAATCCTGGGAAAAGATTCTCTACAAAGACGAGAACACGGGTGCGATTGATTTGGCATTCGACCCGAAGAACTCGCAGACTCTGTATGCCGTGCTGTGGTCGGCGCGCCGGCCACCATGGACCACCGGGGGCGCCATTCTCGGGCCGGGCAGCGGACTGTTCAAATCCACCGACGGCGGAAAAACCTGGCAGCCGCTAACGCAGGGGCTGCCGACGTGGGCGGAAGGGCTAGGGCGAATCGGGCTCGGCATCGCGCCCAGCAATCCCAATCGCATCTACGCGACGGTGCAGGCGGACGCGGAGCACGGCGGCCTCTATCGCTCCGACAATGCCGGCCAGACGTGGAATCGGGTCAACAATGAAACGCGGGTCTACGGTCGCGCCGACGATTTCGCCGAGGTCAAGGTGGACCCACGCAATCCGGACGTTGTGTACTCCGCCAATACCACGACGTACCGCTCCACCGACGGCGGAACCAGCTTCACCGCCATCAAAGGCGCGCCCGGCGGCGATGATTACCACCGCATCTGGATCAACCCGGAGAATCCCGACATCATCCTGATGGGCGCCGACCAGGGCGCGACCCTGACCGTGAACGGTGGCGCCACCTGGAGTTCGTGGTACAACCAGCCGACGGCGCAGTTCTATCACGTGATCACCGACGACCGCTTTCCCTACTGGGTGTACGGCGGGCAACAGGAGAGCGGGTCGGCCGGCACCGCCAGCCGCAGCGATTACGGCGCCATCACCTTTCGCGACTGGCACACCGTGGGCACGGAGGAGTATGGCTACGTCGCGCCCGATCCGCTGCATCCGAACTTCATTTACGGCGGCAAAGTCTCGCGCTACGACCAGACGACCACGCAGTCCCAGGATGTTTCACCGGTCGTGCTGCGGACAGGGAAGTACCGCTTCAATCGCACCGCGCCGCTCATCTTCTCCCCGGTGGACAAGCACGCGCTTTACCTCGGATCGAACGTGCTGTTCAAGACGACCAACGGCGGGCAGAGCTGGGAGGTTGTCAGTCCCGACCTGACGCGCGAGCATCCCGGTGTGCCGCCAAACCTGGGAAATTTCGCGGCCAACGACAAGACCGAACATCGCGGCGTGATCTACAGCATCGGGCCTTCATTCCAGGATGCGAACGTCATTTGGGTGGGCAGCGATGATGGGCTCATCCACGTCACCCGCGACGGCGGTAAGACCTGGCAGAACGTCACGCCTGCGGAGTTGACGCCATGGAGCAAGGTCGCGCAGATCGAGGCCGGGCACTTCGACACCAACACTTGCTATGCCGCGGTGAATCGCTTCCGGCTTGACGACCTGCATGCCTACATCTACCGTACGCACGACGGCGGCGAGACCTGGCAGAAGATCACCAACGGCTTGCCCGACGATGCCGCGGTGAACGCGGTGCGCGAAGATCCGGAGCGCAAGGGCCTGCTGTTTGCCGGAACGGAGACTAGCATCTGGGTCTCCTTCGATGATGGCGACCACTGGCAAGCGCTGCAATTGAACCTGCCGCACACCTCCATGCGCGACCTGGTGGTGCATGGCGACGACATCGTGGTGGGCACGCACGGGCGGTCGTTCTGGATTCTGGATGACATTACGCCCTTGCGGCAGATGTCGGTCGAAATGGCGCGGGCGCAGGCGCATCTGTTCCAACCACAGGTCGCATATCGCGTGCGGCGCAGCACCAATACCGACACGCCGCTGCCGCCGGAAGAGCCGGCGGGTCAGAATCCGCCGGATGGTGCAATCATCAACTACTACTTGAAGGATGAAAGCCAACAGGCTGTTTTAGAGGTATTTGATGCTGCGGAGAAATTGGTGCGGCGCTTCGCCAGCACGGATAAACCGGAAGAGATCAACCCCAAAGACTTGACCGTGATGACGTCCTGGGCAAGGCCGCCGCGGGTTTTGGCAGCGTCGTCGGGGATGCATCGTTGGGTTTGGGACCTGCACTATCCTCCGCCTGCCGTGCTGAGGCGGAACTTGCCGATTTCGGCGATTCCCCACGACACTCCGCTGGCGCCGCAAGGGCCTCGCGCGCTGCCGGGCGAGTACACGGTGAAGCTCACGGCGGACGGGAAGACCTTGTCGCAAAAACTCACGGTGAAGATGGACCCGCGCGTCACCACGCCGGCGGAGGGCCTGGCGCAGCAATTCGACATCGCAACCAAGATCGCCGATGTGCTGCAGCAGGACTACGACGCCCTGCAGCAGGTGCGCTCGGTGCGGACGCAGTTAAGGAATCTGCTGATGCCCGCGAAGTCGCTGCCGGGCGATGTTGCCGAAGCGATCAACGAACTGGACAAGACCTTGCGAACACTGGAGGGCGCGCCCGGCGAATACGGACAGCGCGCTGCCAGCGACAATCTTACGGGCCTGAGCAGCAGCCTCGGGACGGTGTATGAGATGGTGGACAGCGCCGACACGGCGCCGACATCGCAGGTGGTGGCGACCTTCCGCGACTTGCAGCGATCGCTCCCGCTGCTGCTCACAAAATGGGAGCAGGTGAAGTCGCGTGACCTCGCGGCACTCAACCAGAAATTGCGGTCGGCAAGCTTGCCGGAAGTTCAGATTTCCAGCGGCGCAAAGTAAACGCCAGCCGAGGGCGCGGAGAAGCGGGGAAGCGCAGCGTATGGCCGGGTTTTGGTCGGCGCGGCGCTGTCGCCGCTGTCTCCGGCCACTGCTGCACGATCGCCCATCCTGACGGTGAATTCCAGATGACCGAACCACGCTGCCACTTGCCGCCGGGAGCAATCACCTCGACCACTGTGCTGACTAGGGGCGGATGACCCGCGGACAAGGCCGCTGCTGCCCGGCGCGCATCGTTGTCGCCAGCGCGGGGTTCCGAGGCCGGCAGGGGAGTCAAGAGGGTTCGTCGCCAGGTTGCGTAGGGCGCCCATTCATCGGTGTTCAGCACGATCGTGTCGGCCGGGGTGTGCTGCTGAATCCAGGCGTAGGCACGCCAGCAATCTGGATCGCGGTCCGGAGCGAAGCTCTCGCGCCACAGCGGGATATTGGAGAGCGCCAGCAGCAGCGCGATCGCGAATGTTGTACCAAGCTCCAGCCGATAGCGCGAAGCTAGGCGGTACATGGCGTAACCGGCGAATACGCTGACCAGGTAAACCAGGTCGGTAATGAAGCGTGAAGGCTCCAGCGCGGTGCGCTCCTCTCCCCAGTGGTGCAAAGCGTAGGCGCGATAAACCGGGCCGCACAGCAGGTACGCGGCAAGCAGCGCGAGTGACATCGCGAGCAGCATGCCGGCGCGCGCTCCTGCCTCGCGCACACATGACAGGACGATGCCGCAAATGGCAAAGGCCACGAAAACCACACCCATGCCGGCGATCAGCGACAAGAATGAATGGGAGCTTTGGAAGCGGAGCGCATCGGTGTCGCCAATCCGAGCGGCCTTCATGGCTTGTGGCACAAGATAGGCAGAAGCCAACCCAATAGCGCCGGCCACACCGAGCGTCAAAGTGCGCAGCTTGCCCCACTTTTCAGGTTCGGCGGTTTCGGAGGAGAGCAGTAAATACGCGGCAGCAACGGCCAGCGTAATGCCCGCTACCAGGGCCACATGATGGTGCGTCACGAACATGGCGGCGAGGAACACGGCAATGGCAGCGGCGCTGCGTAGATTGCACGCCGACCGGGCCATGATGGCGATCACCGGAATCAGAAAAACCATGCCCAGTTGGTTGGGCATTCCTCCCCAGGTGTAATAGCCGATGCTGCCGAGGACCGCCCACATGCCATAGGCGAACGCGGAATACAGCGCGACCTCCGAGGAGCGGAAAATATTTCTCGCGAGGCCATACACCTGGGCGGTCGTGATCACACCCAGCGCCGGAACCAGCAGTTGGAAGACGCGGTGCAGCGGAATTAAGGTCAGACGGGAGAGCACCACAATCAGGAGATGACTGCCCAGAGGATAGTTCAGCGCGACGGTTTCAAAAGGGGTCCAGTCGTAAAAGAGCTTGTCGGTGATCAGCAGTTTCTTCGCCAGCAGGAGATGGAAGCTGGGGTCCCATCCGAGGGGGATGTCACGAAAGAACGTGGGCGCGAACCGGGAGACGGCGACCACGGCGAGCAGCAACGCCAGCCAAAACCGGGTGCGATCTGGCGCAGGCGATTGCCGGCGAGGCGACCGAAGCCAGGCGAGCAGCAGGCTCAGCGCAACCACGCCCATCCACAGCGGCCAGAACAGTGACAGACGGAACAGGGAAACGTAAAACGCGATCAGGACAGCGAGCGCAAGCCCGGCGGTAGCGCCCCAGGTCAGGCGGTCCACCAGGTCATGATCGGGAAACGCGGCGCGCCACAGGAAAATGCCGGGGATGGCGAGGACCGCGAAGCCGGCCACGAGGGCTGCTATATCCAGCATGAAGCGGTGTACCCGGGAAAGCTATATCACATTACGCGCCGCGCTTCTTCCGAGCGCCTGACCGTGAGCTGTTCACGTGGAATGTCGCGCCCGCAGGTTACCGGAGATACATCCAACGCTGGATACCGGTGGTACTGCGCCCAGCGGTAAAGAGAAATTTCTGCTGCACCCGGCGAATCCCCAGGATCTTGTAGCTGACAGTGACCTCGGATTTCATGCCGCCCGATTGCGGCACGGAACCACTCAGGCAGGAGATCGGCGCATGGCGTTTGAACTCGAGACGATCCGCAACATTGACGTGAGCGTCCTCAATATGGACACCGGCAGGCGCGAACTCGAGATTGCAGTCGGCCACGACATGCGTGATCGCGAACGGGCTTCCGTTGGAAAAAACAAAGGACGCTGCATAGGTCCGGGAGGAATCAGGCAACTCCTCGACGGATAGCGAGGGCAACAGGGACAATGCACCCCCCACGACCATAAGCAATGCGACCGACAAACACGCCAGGATTAGCGCCTTGCGCTTTCGCCGCGAGTCTGCCGAGGAAGGTGAACCTTTCGAGCGCTTCGCCGAGCCGGCCGCATGGCGGGGCCTTTTGCGTTGCGGCTTGCGTCGTCTGCTGATTCGGGCCGGCGGGTATTCGATTAATACGCCGCCATCATCGGGAGCCTGGCCGGCTTTCGACCTGCGGAGCGACAAGTCTGCCAGGAGAACACGGTCGAGCGCATTGCCCTCCAGGGCGCGGTAGACGCAGCGGCACTCGGAGAGCAAGGCGTTCGCGGGCAAACCGGAGGCAGCGACACGAGCTGAGGCCAAGTCATCAAAGGGCCCGTGCCAGACTTCCTGAGCAGAAGGCGGATCGGTTTTATCCAACGCCTTGCACTTGCGGCACGGGGCGAGATGGATTTCGACCCGGCGCAGCCCGGCTCCCCATTGCTCGTGAATGAAGTATTCCTGCAAAAAGTCCACCCTATTGCGGCCAGGTCACCCAGGACAGCCGTTGTGGCTGCGCCGGGGAAACCAGCGGCGCGGCGGCATTGATAATGTCCATTTGGGGGAGAGTCGTCGAAGGGAACCATGGAGGCGCAAAACCTGCCCGGGAAGTGAACCGGCGGTCGAAATAGGTGTTTTGCGTCGCCATGCTGGCGGAGAAGATGTTGCTTTGGATCTGGCCGCCAACGTTGTTGAACGTGTTGATGGAGCCGCTCACGGTGAAGCCGCAGGAACTCGACGAGCAACTCTGGCCGATGGCGGCCAGGCTCCCGTCCACCTGGAGATTATGATTGGAATAGGGGCTACTCAGGTTGATGTTGCCGGTCGACGTGAAAATCCCCAGCACCTGGTTGTAATCGTTGCCGGAAATGAGCGTGTCGCTGGTGTTCATGGTGACCGGTTCGTGCGCGTAGACCAGGTCCCCTGTGATGCTGATGTTACCGTCGGCCGCAATGGTGATTTGGGAATAGTCCTGGATTGCGGGCTGGCCCTGGCCGGGCCCTTTCAGACCGGTGATGTCCCCATCCACGTACAGCACCGTGGCGGGTGAAGGAGACACGCCGGTCAGGTTCTGCGGAACGCCGGTCAAGGTGGTGGTTCCCGAGCCTGAGGTGACCGTCGTGGTATTGGCCTGAATATTGGTGGTGACGGTGGTAGTCGTGCTGCCTTGCGTAATCGTGTAGATCTGCGTCGGATGACTCGAGCCATCCGTCCCGACGTTCATCTGGACCGATGCGTTACCGGCGACGTAGATGCCACCGCCGTTGATGGTGTACGGATTGGTACAGCCGGGGCCTCCCGTGCAATACGGCAGGTAGACACCACTGGACGCACCACCGATCGGATAGGAATTGCCCCAGCGGTCCTTGAGATTAGCGTTCAAGTTCGCGTTGGTGGGAGCCGGTGGCGGGCCGGAGCCACAAGTCGTACCGCCTTCGCCACAGCCTTTGCCGTCCAACACCGCCCATTTCTGACTGAAATCGTTGGGCGGGAGCGCCACCGAAGGTTGATTCAGGTTTAGGCCTCCCTGGAAGGTGGGCTTGATGGTCTGACCGTTCGCGGTGTAGCTGGAGGTCGGCGACTGATAGCAATGTCCGTTAATGAAGTAGTCGGCCTTGGTATTGGCTTGGCCGACCGGGTCAGTGAAGATATACGAGCCTCCGGTCGCGAACTGCCATGCGCCGTTAGTGAACATGGGGCCGGTCATCGTGCCGGGAACCAAGGCACCGAGGCAGGGTGGATAGTTATTGATAAAGGCGCCGAAGGCGGCAAAGCTCACCGTCACTTGCTGTGTAGTCGTAGTCTGCGCCTGGATGGTCAGGACGATGCTGCCGGTCTCTTTCGTGTACACCTGCTGCAATGCCTGCGCTCGGCCGCTGGAGCAAAGGGTGTAGTTGTACCGGTACGTATAGGAGTTGTTCTGTCCCTGCGCGTTCTGGGTTGTCGTCGGATATCCGGCAGCAAGTGCGAAGCTGTTGGCGCAACCGGTGACGTTGGCGATGGCGAAACTTGCGGGCCAGGAGTTGGCCGCCTCTCCGGAATTCAACGAAGTGAAGCTGCCATAGGTCGTGGTGACGTAACTCAACGCGTTGGTGGGCGAGGCGGTGGCCAGGGGGGGCGAAGTGCACCCGGTGCCGGCAGTGGTCCCCCAACCGGTGCAGGGAGTCATGTTGACGGCCAATACGAGCTGGTTCGTCAGTTCCGCCCGCGCAATGTTAATGCCGGAGTCGGCCGCATAAAACGAGCTGCGGGTGTTCCCGTAATATCCGTTGATCACCATGTCGGCATTGACGGTCAACACCATTGCCAGCGCCAGGATACTCATGAGAATCAAGAGCAGCATGGTGGTCAGCAGCGCCATGCCGCTTTCGGTGTCGGCGGTCAACACGCGATACGTCAGCCTGCCCGTCCTCCTTCGCGCGTTGAGTGATCCTAATGTGCGTTTCATACAACCTTCAATCGTTCATGCTCATGTTGCGCGGATTGACTACGATGGCGATGCCCTGAACCTGGTAGCTTCCCCCGTCGAATGAATTCCTGAACGTATAGGTTGCATTTTGGTTGGGCGCGGTCCGCCCAATTAATGAAATCCGTACCGCACGGACAAGCGAAAAGTTGTACGCCATATCCCCGGAATTCAGGTTCGTGTAAGTCGAAGCTCGATAGTTGTATTGGGTGGTGTCCGTGGGTGTCGCCGCAGTTTGGTTCCAGATCGCCGCACCGACCTTGAAGCCAATCACCTGTTCCATGACCGTGGATGTGGTGCCGTTCTGCGTGCGGATCAGTTTGGGGTTCTTGGGATCCGTCGTGGTATCGACCTGGAAAGTGATCGGATTGAGCTTGAGCATCCAATCCCCGCCGCAAAACTGTTCTCCCAGTTTGCCGGGGAGCTGCGGCGCCGCGGGGTTCTGAGCAGCCGCCGAACATGGCGTGACGCCGTCGCAGGCTGTGATATCGAGCGGATCGTGGGCCAAGGTGTTGTAGCCCTTGTAGTCGACTCCGCTGACGGTCTGATCCAGCGTAGGATTGAAGGTGAATTTGACCGCCGATCCCGCCACGACCGCATCCGCCGTCAGCACGACCGACGTAAGCTTGCTTCCTGTGCTGTTCAGCAACAGGATTTGATCGTTGCGCTTGAATTTGGCGGCCGTCTGGGACAGGGTCAATCCGCTGGCAGCCCGCCCATAGGCGATGCCGGTATTGGTATTGCTGCAGTTTCCCAGGCCGTTCCCCCCCGTGCTGTCGGTGGCATTGATGGGGGGATAAGTCGTGGGATCGGCCGCCGTGATGACGTTGAGCTGATCGAAACAATTGACGCCGTACCTGGCGGTGGTGGAGTTGTAGCAGGAAGTACCGGTCGGAGGGACGTTGTTCACAATCGTGACGCCAACCGGCCAGGTGGGGATGTTCACGCCCTGGAAATAGCCGGAGCCGGCATTCGCGATGTCGAGCTGCAACTGGTTGGCAGCATTGCGAAGGGCCAGGTTGAGCCCCACCTGGTTTTGCAGCCCCACCTGGTTTTGCAGAAGCGTGGCGGAGGACTGCTGCTTGCTGAAGAGGCTGAAGGCAGCGCCTCCGATCAGCATGAAGATAGCCAGGGAGACGAGAAGTTCAAGCACCGAGAAGCCACGTGCAGCGGTCCCGCGCCGCTGGCTGCCGGTGGTCGTCGTAGAGTAGGTCTCCATTTTCATGGCCGCACCATGCTCATGCGAAAATTGGCCATCGGTTTGACCGTGGGAGCTACCACGTGCACCTGAACCGTGACGCGCCGCACGCCGTTGGCAGGGGAGTTCGCTTCGATAATCCAGCGTCGATGAAAACTGACGCTGGAAGGCGCCGTGGTGGAAGTAATCGGGGCGCCGCTGGGGCCGGGGATGGTGCCGTCGGGCGAGTGATACGTCGTCGTGTACTGCGTGGTGCCGCCACTCTGGCTGGAGACCGTGTCGGCAAAGCAGCCCGCGGTGGCACCGGGGCAGTCGGTGCCGCTGACCAGGGTGATGCTGACGTCGTCGTAGTAACTGACGCTGGCCGAAGCGCCGGTTGGACACGTGGTCGTCTGTAATACGTCCGCAGTCAGGCTACCGACTGAGGCATTTCCGCTCGGAACACAAATCTGCGGGGCCTCGTCATTCCACCGGTTGAGGTCTTCCAGCTTTTCCGAGGCAAGGCTAGCGGCCAAGGTCATGTACTTGGACTGTTGTCCGGAAGCCAGCATTCCTCCCGCCAGGGCCGCCACCGAGACGACGCCCACGGTCAAGATGAATACGGCAGCCATCACCTCAATGAGGGTGAACCCGGCCTCCGCACCTCTCTTACGGGCTGGCAACCTGGACATTTCCGACTCCTGAAACGTTGACCGTCTTGGTCGAAAGACCATTCGAAAGGGTGAAGGAGAGCGATCCTGTTGTTGGCGTTACCATGCCGCTCGGACTGAACTGCAAGGTGGTCGACGGGCTCATGGTCACATCGCCGGCGGTCCCCCACGGAATCGCGCTGCCGAGATTGGAAAAGCTGGTCGCGCAGGCTGGAGGCGAGCCGGACACCGGCTCGGTGGCGATCTGGTAGGTGGTCGAGGTCTGGGTAAAGGTAACGGTATATGGACAACCCACCATGATGGCCTGGTAGCGAGTGCCTTGGATAGCGCCGGAGACCGCGGAGGCGGCAGCGGTGAGCCGGTAACTCCGAATCATGTTGCGGGCCATCGGAATGCAGATGCCGGCAATTACACAGATCATGGCAACCGCGACGAGGAGCTCGATGAGCGTGAAGCCGCCACACCTCGGCGCCTGAGCTCTCCCCCGGTGTGTAGCCCGCCGTCCCGGAATCGAAACGTGGCAACTAGCAATCATGGATTACCGACGCCCCCATAGTTGCAGCGCAGCTGTGGTGACCTTCACAGGTAACTTTATCTACATGGAGGTAATGGCAGAAGATTACTTTAGTAAGGAGTGCCTTCTATGGTCACCACCCCTCAAGCGGGCCGTAGTTCCACGTACACGTTGTCCTTGCTCCACAGCCAGGGAATGCGGGCCAGCCAGTACTTGCGGCGGATCGCCCGGCGGGCGGCGGCCTGGTCAGAGGCGATGCGCGCGGTGGCGCGAACGTGCGGGCCAAGCGGCCGGCCGCGGAGGGTGGAGGGCGCAACCTCCACGCGTGGATTGTTCCGAATCCGTTTCATCTTGCCGGCGTCGGGACGGGTGAAGATGTACAGGCGGCCATCGGTCTCGGCGAACCACACCGGCGTATGCACCCCCACACCGGTCTTGCGGAAGGTGACCAGGTCAATGTAATGGCGGCCGCGCAGGTGAGTGAAATCGCCGGGCATCCGCGATCAGTTTATCTGATTAGAATGGGGCCGGTGAACGAACACCCAGACTTCCCGTATCGCGCCTGGTTGCGCGAGTGGTTCACGCGGCGCGGCGTGCTGCGCACCTCGGCGGAACTGGTGAAGGGTGCATTCGAGATTGCGTGCGACCATCTGCCGTGGCGCCGCCGTCTGCGCTTCGGCGACATTGATTTCGACTGGGACTATCGCGTGGATACAACGTGGTCGAACCTGCGGCTGTCCACGCGCATGCGCGAAGTGCTTGCCGGCAGGGGCTACCAGCCTAGCGACCCGCTGACCTTCCACGAAATCATGGCCCAGCTTCCCATCGATTTCCGCGACTATGCGTTGCTTGATCTGGGCTCGGGCAAAGGACGCGCGCTGCTGATGGCTTCCGACTATCCGTTTCGCAGAATCATTGGCGTCGAGCTGCTGCCGGAATTGCACGCCATTGCCGAGGAGAACGTCCGCAAGTATTCCAGCCAGCGGCAACAGTGCCGCAGTTTCGAATTGCACTGCGGCGACGCGCGCCGGTTTCAGCTTCCGCCGGAGCCGCTGGTGGTGTTCATCTTTGATCCCTTCCCGGAAGATATTCTGCGGGAGGTGATCGCCGGGGTGGAGCGGTCGGTGAGGGAAGCGCCGAGAAAGGTATATCTGGCGTATCAGAATCCGATTTCCGAGCGTGCGGTGGCGGAGATTTCGGGATTGCGGAAGATTGCGGGAACGATCCAATACGCGATCTTTGAATCGCGATAGAAACCCTCATTCGTAGCGCAGCGCTTCGACCGGCTCCATTTGCGCGGCCTTCAGCGCCGGCCAGAAGCCGGAAATTACGCCCACCGCGGCCAAGATCAGGAACGAAACGCTGAGCACAACCGGCGAGGTGCGCAGGAAGATGTCGCCTTCGTGGTTGGCCATGTGGAAGTCCTCAGCGTAGAGCGGCATGGGCGGCACGGCGTGAGCGATCGCGGTGGCGATGATCATGCCCAGCGCGCCCCCGATAAAGGTCAGGACCAGGGCTTCGACGAGGAACTGTCCGAGGATGTCGAGCTTACGGGCGCCCACCGCTTTGCGCAGGCCGATCTCGCGGGTGCGTTCGGTGACCGAAACCAGCATGATATTCATCACGCCAACGCCGCCGACCCCCAACGTGAGCGCGCCAATCAGCCCGAGGATGACCTGCAGCGCAATCGAGAACTGCTGGATTTCTTCCGCGTCTTCGACCGTGTCCCATTCCGGCGTAGCCTTGTCGTCCTTGGGATCGAAGTGATGACGGCGCGCCAGCACGCCGCGGACCGCCTGCAGCGCCTTGCGGTGCAGCTCGGGCGTGAGGGGAGCGAAGACGATCATGCCGGGATCGCGGACGTCCATGATGTCGCGATAGGTCTCGAACGGAATGAAGACGTTCTCATTGTCGGGGCCGTTATTGGATGAGTCCTGAATTTTCATCCGCAGCAAGCCGATGATCCGAAAATCCTGGCCGCGGATGGTGACGCTTTGGCCCACCGGATTGAGACCGTAGAAAATTTTCTTGGCGGCGCGCTGGCCGAAAATCACCACCCGGCGGTGCTCGAGGCAGTCGCCTTCCTCGAAATACCGGCCGTCTTCCACTTCGAGGCGCCGCATGGCGCCGTAGGGAAACTGGACGGCCTTGCTGGAGATGGAGATGACCTTGTTGCCGTACTTGAACGGCAGGTTGGTATCGTCTTCGGCGCTGACTCCTTTGATGAGCGGCACTTCTTCGCGAATCGCCTCGATGTCTTCGTACTTGTAGCGAATGCGGCGGCCGGCGCGCTCGCCGCCGGCCTGCATGCTGGTCTGGCCTCCCCAAAGCATGATGACGTTGTTGCCGATGCCGAGGAACGCGTTGAGCACGCTCTCGCCCACGCCCTGGCCGTAGCCGAGCAGCAGCACCACCGTGACCAGGCCCCAGGTGATTCCCAGCATGGTGAGAACGCTGCGCAGACGGTGGCGCGCCAGCGACTCCCAGCTTTCGACGATGATTTCCTTCAGCCCCATGCGGATTTACTCGTAGCGCAAACACTCGATCGGGGACAACGCCGCGGCCCGGCGCGCGGGATACATGCCGGCGGTGATGGTGATCAGCGATAGCGTCGCTATGGATGCGAGCAACGCTCCGGGAACGATGTCGGGCGGAGGAATGAACTCGGGCAGCGTGATCCTTTGCAGGATGACGCAGATTCCAAGTCCGAGCACCAGGCCGATAGCGCCGCTCAAGATGGTGAGGGTGGCGGATTCGGCGAAGAACTGCCTTTGAATGTCGCCCGCCGTAGCGCCCAGTGCCTTGCGCACGCCGATTTCGCGGGTGCGCTCGGTCACCGACACCAGCATGATGTTCATCACCCCGATGCCGCCCAGCGACAGCGTCATCAGGGCAACCGCACCGAAGAACAGCGTCATCACGTCGAAGATCCGCTCTGTGAGCTTGGCGCCGTGCATGGTGTCCCAGACAAACAGCGCGTACCTGTCTTGCGGATCGAAATGGTGAAGGCGTCCCAGCGTGCGGTACACCTGGGCGATGGCTTCTTCGTGCTGCCCGGGATCGGCAACCTCGACCACCAGATTGCTGATGTAGCCCCGGCTGATCCAGGGACGCTCAGGCGGCGGGAAATCGCGCGCCATGGAGGAGTACGGAACAAAGAGCTGCGTATTGTCGGGCCCGGAACCGTAACTGCCGTTCTGCTTCTTCTTTTCCAGGACGCCGATGACCTGGTAGGGATAGCCGGCGATCACCAGCGTGGCGCCAACCGCGGGCTGGCCGCGGAATAACTGCTGGCGCGCTTCGACGCCGAGCACGACCACGCGCCGGGCCTCGGTCTCGTCTTCGGCAACCATCAGGCGGCCTTCGCTTGCCGTCAGCGAGCGGAAGCTCTGATACTGGGGCCACACGCCGCGGATGGGGCGGTTGGCGGCGTTGAAAGCGCTCACCTCGGGGACGGGCCGGATCAGTTCCGGGCTGACAGTCTTGATGAGATAACACTCGCGCTGGATGGCGCGTGCGTCTTCCACGTTGAGCCGGATGGGACGCCCGCCGGCGTAGCCTCCCGCTTCCGTGCTGGTGCGCCCGCCCCAGATGATCGCCAGGTCCACGCCGATGCTGCGCATGCGGCGCTTCTGGTCGCGGTTGAAGCCGCGCCCCAACCCGACCAGCAGCACCACCGAAGTGATGCCCCAGATGATCCCGAACATCGTCAGGAAGCTGCGCATCTTGTGCGCGCGCATCGAGCTGAACGTCTGGCGGGCTATTTCACGCAGGTTCAAGGAAACTCCGGATTGTGGTCAGGCTGCGCTCTCGGTGGTAGTTACGCAGCACAGCCATTCCTGGTTCCTTGGACTGATGGACGGCGCGAACGTGAGCAAAATGGATTCCCAGCCAACCTGGGGAAGACGAGATTACAGAGCGGTGTCGTACAATGCCGGTTCACCGTGATACCCGTAAGGAGCTGAGATGCGCAAGTTTGCCGTTCTGGTATTGCTTTCAATCGTTTCCTTGGCAGTGGTAGCGCAGGAACGAGGGGCGGAGCGCCGCGGCGCCATGCCTGCCGAACATCCCGCCGAAGCCAAAGGTGACGAAGCCCCCAAGCCTCCCGTGGCCGAGAAGGAAGCGCCGGAAGAAAAGCCGGTGGTCACACATCACCAGATGACGGTCGGCGGCAAGCCGCTGCATTACACCGCGACCGTGGGCATGATGCCGATCAAGAACGAGCAAACCAACAAGGTGGAAGCGCACATGTTCTACGTGGCGTACACCCTGGACAATCCGCCGGCGGGACGTCCGCTCACCTTTGCCTTCAATGGCGGGCCGGGATCGTCGTCGGTGTGGCTGCACATGGGCGCCATCGGGCCGAAACGCGTCAAGATGCTGCCCGAAGGCGGCATGCCGGCGCCGCCCTACCAGATCGAGGACAACCAGTACACCTGGCTCGACGCCACCGACCTGGTTTTCATTGACCCGGTCGGCACCGGCTATAGCCGCGCGCTCACCCCGGAACTGGGCAAGAAATTCTGGGGCTTGCAGGGCGACATCGCGTCGGTGGGCGAATTCATTCGCATGTACCTGACACGCTCGAAGCGCTGGACTTCTCCGCTATTCCTCGCCGGCGAAAGTTATGGCACCACGCGCGCCGCGGGCTTGTCCGGTTACCTGATCGATCGCGGCATTCCGCTGAATGGCATCACGCTCATTTCCTCGGTGTTGCACTTCGAAACCCTGAGCTTCGCGCGCGGCAACGATCTGCCCTATATCGCCTACCTTCCCACCTACGCCATGACCGCGCAATACCACAAGCGGCTGCCGCCGGATGTACAGCAAATGGATCCGGCAAAGCTGCTGGCCGAAGTAATGCAGTGGGCGAACACCGGCTATACGGAAGCGTTGCAGAAAGGCGACCGCCTGACGCCTGACGAGCGCCAAGCTGTCATCGAGCGGCTGTCGCGCTACACCGGGTTGAGTAACACCATTCTTGACGAGCACGACCTGCGCATTGATCAGACCACGTTCAGCCGCGAATTATTGCGCGACCGCAAGCTCCAGGTCGGGCGTCTCGACAGCCGTTTCCTGGGACCGGCGTCGCCCGAGATGGGCCCCTATGGCTACGATCCCAGCGAAGCCGCCATCCGCCCGCCGTTTACCACCGTTCTGAACGAGTACATCCGCTCCGAACTCGGCTACCAGACCGACCTGATTTATTACATTCTGGGCGGCGGCATCGGCGCGCAGTGGGACATGGGGACGGGAGCCCGCGGAGGATTTCCCGAAACCGCCGAAGCCCTGCGCCGCGCCTTCGTGAAGAATCCTTACATGCGCGTGCTGGTGGCGGAAGGCTGGTACGACACCGCCACGCCCATCCTCGGCATCGAATACACCCTCAGCCACATGGGGCTGGACGCCTCCATGCGCAAGAACATCTCGACCGCGCAGTATCCCGCCGGCCACATGGTGTACATCCAGGTGACTTCGCTGGCCAAAATGAAGAAGGACGTGGTCGAGATGATGCAGCAGGCGCTGAAGGGCGGAGGCAACGACCTGAGCCCGGCGAAATAAGTGTGTGGCACGCGCGCCCTCCCGTGTGCACACCTCCTCCTGGAGCGCGTAACTTACGATAAGGGCTGTTCACAACAATAATTCCGGATCGGCTCGGGACCTGGCGCTGCTTAGCGCTGCAGGAAGCTTAGGGGAAGGCGGATCACTTCAGCTTCCCAACGCGGGAACGAGCGCAAAATATTTCATGCAACTCCTCATCCATCTCCGTTAGCAAGCCGATAATTCACCTAGGTGACCAGAGCGCACGCGAGCCGAGCCGAAATCTTGGTTCTCCTTTGCGTAAGGAGGTGGTCATGAGGAAACCTTGGCCCATTCTAATCGTCATGGCTTTTGTCGCGCTCGGCGCCATTGCTGCCGAGCAGCTGCAGTGCATAAGAGCGAACGACCAAGGCGAGATCGTTCTTGACCGCCAGGCCACGGTGGGAGATGCCACGCTGGCTGCCGGCGTGTATTTAGTCCACTCGGAAGTCGTCGATGGCAAACATTACATTCACTTCGTCGAGGAATCCAAAAAGTATGAGGTGCACGCTGCGGAGTGGTTCGAACAGGCTCCGCTGACCGGTATGGGGGAAGCAAAATGTGGTACGGAGCAACTGACGAAGAAGGCTTCTGCGACCGCAATCTATTTCGCCGAAGAACCCACGGGAGTGCGCATCAAGAAAATAGAGATTAGGGGCGAAGACCACGCCCACATTTTTTGAACGAGGAGCGTCGGTTTGTCGAGCCGCTGCCGCAGGGCAACACGAACGTAGCAACCTAACTTGATTAAGGCCCTGTACGCGCCTCATAGAGCAGACTGTCGAGTCGCTGATTCACTGAACCAACCGAGCGCCTCCACCGAGGGACGCATGATCTCACGGCATTCCGAGGGCAACACTTCAGGGAGGACCACAATGCTGGAACACAAAATTCGTCGCACCGGGGATGTTACTATCCTCGATCTAAAAGGGCGCATCAGTCTGACCGACGCGCTTTGGTCTGCAAGTGGCACGGTAATCGGCCAAGTCATTCGTGAGCTGGTCAAGAATGGCGAACGGAAGATCCTGCTCAACCTCAAGGACGTAAGCTACATAGACAGCTCCGGAGTCGGCGAGCTAACCGGTGCGTTAACCGCGGTGCAGAGGCAGGGCGGTGAACTTAAGCTGGTGAACCCGAGCCCAAAGGTAATTGACCTGCTGCGGATCACTCGACTGGATACCCTGTTTGACGTAAGGGACCACGAAGACTCTGCCATTCAGTCTTTCTCCAGTCGTATCGCGGCCGCTGGGTAGCCCGAGCCCTGCCTTTCGCATTGATGGAGACGGGCCTGCGGCGTTCCGGGTGCCGTTGTGTGCAGGTACGGGACCGCCAAGAAATCGCCTCACAACTGACCGGATTACTTGTTGTAAAGCAGGTCCGCCGCCATGTTTTCAGCGCCGCCCCGCGATAGAAAAGCGAAAGGGTGCTAATACGTGCCAGGCGATTCCTCAGTAGTCGCTCGTGGAGGACTGTTGGCACCCACTGGTGACTGATAGTTGTTGAGAAATCCCCTTCACGTAAGTTACGACTCGGAGAAAATTCGCTTCCCGTTCGGGAGCCCGGCTGGGAATTGCAGCAGAATATTTCTCTTGAAATCACATACAAGCTCACGGCTCAAGATTTTGCGGACCAATTCTCGTAAAAATTTGATTTCCAAAGGACCGACCAGGGGGAGCGGGGTACCCAAAGGTCAAGAATTTACCTCATTTCCACACGTTCTCTTCTCCCGGCTCGTATCCCGGAATTTTCTTGCCTTGCAGGTAGATCTCGAACCAGTTGACGATGTGTTCCAGGCGCTCGATGCGGTGCCACGGCTGGCCGGAGCGCGACAATTCGTGCGACTCAGCGGGGAAGCGCACCATCGCGGTCGGCACCTTGCGATATTTCAGCGCGCGGAACATCTCCTCGCCGCCGGCCCCTTCGGGCGTGCGCCAGTCGGCATCGCCCAGGATCAGCATCAGCGGCGTTTTCACCTCGTTGATGTAGGTGATCGGGGAGCGTTCGACATAATCCTGAGGGTCTTCGAACGGAGGCTTGCGAAACCAGTTTGGCTGGAACAGCGTGAAGTCCGCCGAGTACCACCACGCCGCCCAGCTCGCGATATCGCGTTGCGCCACCGCGGCGGCAAAGCGCGTGGTGTGCCCAACGACCCAGTCGGTCAACAGGCCACCGCCGCTGCCGCCGGTGACGCCCAGCCGCTTTTCGTCGATGTAGCCGCGCCGGATCAGTTCATCCACGCCCGCCATCAAGTCTTTGAAATCGTCGCCGGGATAGCGGTACTGGATGATGTTGCCGAACTCCTGTCCGTAGGTCGTGCTGCCGCGCGGATTGGGATAGAGCACCACGTAGCCCTTGGCCGCCATCCACTGGAATTCGTGGTCGAAGACGTAGCCGTACGCGCCGTGCGGCCCACCGTGAATGTTCAGGATGAGCGGGTACTTCTTTTTCGGATCGAAGTCCGGCGGCCTCTGCGCCCATGCCTGGATCTTCTTGCCGTCGAAGCTGGTGTAGGTGATCTCCTCCGGCTCCGTCAGGTTCAGTTGCGAAAACAGCTTGTGATTGACGTCGGTGAGGCGCTGCAGCGAGCCGTTTGGCAGCACGACAAACAGGTCTCCGATGTTGGTCGGCGTCGAAACGCGCACCACCAGCATGCCGCCGTCGGGCTTCTCGACATACGAGCCGACGGCCTGGTCACCGCGAGTTACCGCCGAGTTCTTCCCGGTGGCGACATCGAAGCGCTCCAGGTTGCCGCGCCCTTCACGCCCGACTAGGACCACCAGGGAGTTCCCGTCGGCGCTCCACAGCGGACGCGATCCGCCTGAGGCGCGCGGCGTCCCTTGATCGCCGAACACACCCGAGCCTACGTCCCAGTCAAAGCTCGTGGTCAGATTGCGCGGCTTGGCGCCCGGCGCCAGGTCTACCACCCACAGGTCTTCCTGGGTATAAGAGCGCACCGGCTGATTGGGCGCGCCCAAGAACGCCATGCGCTTGCCGTCGCGACTGACGGCAATCGAGCGCAGCGCGCCGCCCTCAATGCGCGTGACTTCCTTGGTCTCGCCGCCGATTGCGGGAACCGAGTACACGGCGTTCTGCCCCAATTCGTAGTACGGTTCCAGCGATCGGTCGGAAACGAAATAAATTCTCGAACCGTCCGGCGCCCAGGTGGCTTCCTGTTCGGAAAATTCGCCCGCGGTAAGCTGCTTGGGCTTGACGTTCTCATCCACAGTGCCGCCGGCGGCAATGCTCCAGATGTGGCTGGGATGGGTGAAATCGAGGTATCCGATGCCGTTCATGCGATAGACGGCGCGGCTGATAACGTGCACGTCGCTTTCGTGCTCCGGCTTGCCACACTTCGCTTTGTCACTCTCGGATTCTTTGTCCTTGCCGTCCTTGCACGCTGCTTTCGCTTCATCCTCCGCAGTGGTGGTGCTGTTGAATGCGATGCTGCGGCCGTCCGGCGACCACGTGGGACGTGACGCGCCTTTCGGCAACTTGGTCAGCGGCCACGGCTCGCCGCCGGTGAGGGGAAGGATATAGACCTGCGGCGGCTGACGCTTGCCGTCCTTATTCTCCACGCTGCGCACAAAGGCCAGCCGCGTGCCCTCCGGCGACCACTGGGGAGACGTGTCGCGCGTGCCCGAGGTCAGCATGCGCGGCTCGCCGCCGCGCGTGGAGACGGTCCAGATGGACGTGTCGTAATCGTCCTTCTTGTCGTTGACCACCACTCGGACGAACGCCACTTGCGAACCGTCAGGCGAGACCTGCGGATCGGCGATCCAGGTGAATTGGAACAGGTCTTTTTCCGTGATCGCGCGTTGGCCGGCGGCGGAAGCGGCGAGGGTGCACAGCAACCAGCAGGCGAGCAGGGCGGCACGGCGGCCGCGGGCAGATGTCATGGCGAGCTCCGAATAGAAATGTCGTGATACGACAGGCTTACCGTCCCCCGAGGTGCGGGGTGGTGGAATGATATCAAACGGCCTAGGGGTGCCAATGGTCGAGGCGGGTTTCCAGTTCGGCCAGCGACTCGACCCGCGGATACGCCGTATCGCGATACGCGCCGGCGACATCCATCAGCACCGCACCCATGCCCACAGCCTGCGCGCCGACGAAGTCAATGGAGTAAATGTCGCCGACGTACAGGCTCTCCTCCGGCGTGGCGCCCAACTCCGTTAGTGCGCATTCGAAAATGCGCCGGTCGGGCTTTTCAAAACCACAATGGCGCGAATCGGTGAAGCAAGCGAAGCAGTCGTCGAGCTTGAGCAACTCGAACAACCGGCGCACGCTGCCGTCGGAGTTGCTGATCAGCCCGATGCGATACCGGCGCTTGAGCCGTTCCAGCAACTCGCGAGTGTGGGGACGCACTCGACGCCAGTTGATGCCGCTGCGCGCGGCCGCCACCAGCGCGGCGCGGAGCCGGGCATCATCGGCGATGCCCAGCTCGCGAAACAGGCTGAGGTAATACAGGTCCCAGTATTGCGCGTCCACAGAGTGGCGCCCGTCGCGTGCCGCGTCGAATTGGCGCTTGGCATCGCGTTCGGCGGCCTGAAGCTGTTCTTCGGAAGGAAACAGGTGGAGTTCGGCCAGCGCCGCCAGGGTGAGCGCGGGGTCGGGAAAGACGATGGTACCGCCGGCATCGAAGAAGATCGTAGTGAGTGACACGGAAGCGGCCGCAGGGGCGCGGAACTCAGGCCAATGTACCACAGCCGCGTCGCTGAAACTGCGTGCCGGGGCCCAGGCGAAGCGTAGAATTGAATTTCATTCCGAAATTGCAAGCTTCGCGATCTTAGCCGGCGTGCGGCCGTGTCCCAACTTGGAATTCGCGCACCGCGGAGGAGTAAACCGGGTGCTGGTTGGCGACCCGCCGCTGATATGCTTCGGCAAGCGGCTGGGGCAACGTTGTATAGGCGGGTGCATTCATGGCGGAAACCGTATTCGTAGCGGATATCGGCACGACCAAAATATCGGCCGCAGTTTTGGACCGGGATGGCAAGCTGCTGGCACGCAGGACGGAGTCGCTGGATGCATCCACCACGCTCGGGCCGATCAAGCAGATCGCGCGCATTGCGTCCGAACTAGGGCAGGCACGAGACAAGTACAGCGCAGCAGGAATCGCCGTTGCCGGCATGGTGCGATGCGACGGCACGGTTTGCGCCCAGGAACTGCCGGGCTGGGACAAGGTCCCGCTGGCTCGCCTCCTGCAAAGCAAGCTGCGCGTTCCGGTGGTGGTGGAGAGCAACTACAACGCCGCCGTGCTGGGCGAGACTTGGCGTGGCGCCGGCCGCGGCAAGAACGACGTGGTCGTGCTCACCGCCGGTGTGACCGTGGGCGCGGGAATCATCTGCGGCGGACGGCTGCTGCGCGGCGCGCATGGTCTTTCCGGCTCCGCCGGGTGGATGGCGGTCAGCGAAGCCGACGGTTTCGACGTGCGTAAGTTGGGAGGACTGGAGGCGTGCGCCTCCGAGCCGGCCATTGTGCGTGCCGGGAAAAATGCGGTCGTAGGTGGGTTCGGCGGCGCCCTGGCCGAGTTCGAGCCAGATGCTTTCTCCGCCGAGGATATCGCCGAGCTAGCCCGCCGTGGCGATGCCACCTGCAAACAGATCTATCGGCGCGCCGGCAAGCTGCTCGGACTTGCGGTCGCCAACCTGGTCAATCTTTTCGATCCCGAAGTCGTGGTCTTCGGCGGATCGTTGGTTTCCTCGACCGACCTGTTCTGGGACGAACTGACCCACACCGCCCTCAGCCGCTGCCATCCCATCGCCGCCCGCCAGGTACGCATCCGCATCAGCGGCCTGGGCGAGGATGCCAACCTGCACGGCGCCGGCTATCTGGCATGGCAGAGCGCCAACACCGCCGCCTCCCCGCCCGCCGCCTATGAAGACCCCCACCAGGTTTCGGCCAAAAAGGTGAAGAGAAAACTGTCGTCCCCGCGCGCCCACGCCGTAGCCCGGTAGTTTGAATTCCGGGACAGCGTAAAATTCAATTCTCTCTCCATGGTTCCCACGCCGCCAACCGGTGCAGCCTTCAGTCGCGGACGCCTGTTCCTCTCCGCCTGCGGTGCGCTGTTCGTATTCGGCGTCGTGCTGGTGCTGCTGGGGACTCTTTTCGGCATGCCGCAGATGCGCGCGCGTCTGCAGTTGACCGACATGGTGCGCCAGGGCAACCTGCAAACTCTGCTGCTGTTCGGGGTTTTCCTGGCGACGGTGATCGCCGGGCCGCTCATCGACCGATTTGGCAACAAGCTGGTGTTGGCCGTCTCCGCTTTGCTGGCCACTGTGGCGCTGGCCGGATTCGCGGTCGCAACCGGTTACCGCGCGGCACAGGTATTCGGGTTCATTCTGGGCGCGGGTGGCGGCGGCCTGAACATGGCGAGCAATGTTCTGGTCTCCGATATTTTCGGAGACGATCGTGGCGCGAAGCTGAACCTGGTCGCAGTTTTCTTTGGGGTTGGGGCCCTGTTCATTCCGCTGGCTGCGGCGGCCGCCGGTCCCGCACACATCGTTCCCGTCATGCTCGCGGCCGCCGCCATTTCCGCCGGCTGCATGGTTGCCTATCTTGCCCTTCCGTTTCCGCCGGCGCGCGAGGCCAGCGGGTTTTCGCTCCTTGATGCCGGTAACGTGGTGCGCTACCCCGGCGTGCTGCTGTTCGCGTTTCTTCTCTTCTTCGAATCCGGCAACGAGGCGGCCTTCATTGGATGGACCTCCACCTGGGCCGGAGAGATGTCGGCGACGGCCCGCAACGCGACCCTGGTCCTGGCGCTGTTTCAAGCCATGATGATGCTGGGGAGGATCAGCGCCAGCCGCGTGCTGCGCGCCATCACCGAGCAGCAACTGGTGTTGGCCAGTGGCGTGGGCGCGCTGCTGGCCACGCTGATTGTGGCGCTTGCGCCTTCTGTCCCGGTGCTGGCCCTGGGTGTGGCGCTGGGCGGTCTGGCCTGCGCTTCGATTTATCCCACCATGCTGGCGATTGCCGGCGATCGCTACCGCAGCTTTGCCGGGACCGTGTTCGGCGTGCTCTTCGCGGTCGGGCTCAGCGGAGGCATGGTGTTCCCGTGGAGCATTGGGCACCTGTCGCAATCGTTCGGATTCCGCGCCGGCATGGCCATGCCCTTGCTGGGTGCTTCTATGATTTGCGTGCTCCTGCTGGTGATCAGGGAGTCGTCAGTCACAAGTCGTCGGTCTTCAGCCTCCAGTCGTCCGGGGGCGCCTGAAGACTGACGACTTGAGACTGAAGACTCAAGCAGCAATTTTTCAAATTACAAATTACCAATTACCAATTACAAATTGAGAGTGTTTTCCTCCCGCACCAATTGGCCGCTCGCGCCCAACCGCTTCAGCACGGCTCTGGAGAAGCATCGGGCGTCGGGCAGGGAACTGCTCGACCTTACCGCCTCCAATCCCACCAACCTCGGCCTGCGCTACGACGCGGAGGCGATTCTTGCCGCGCTCGCGAACCCGAACGCCCTGGAATATCGTCCGGACGCCAAGGGCATGCGCGTGGCCCGCGAGGCGGTGAGCGCGTACTACCGCGAGCGCGGCGCCCACATCGATCCCGAGCGGCTGGTGCTTACCACCAGCACCAGCGAGGGTTATTCCTTTGTCTTCCGGCTGCTCTGCGATCCCGGCGATGAAGTGCTGGTGCCCGCGCCCAGCTATCCGCTCTTCGAATTTCTTGCCGACCTCCAGGACGTTCGCCTTCGCCCGTATCCGCTGTTCTATGACCACGGCTGGCACCTGGATGTGCACGCTCTCACCACCGCCGCGGGCGAGCGCACCCGCGCCATCCTGCTGGTTCACCCCAACAACCCCACGGGCTCTTACGTCAAGCCGGCCGAGGCGGAGCAGTTGAACGCGGTCTGTGCCCAGCGCGGCTTGGCGCTGGTGGTTGATGAAGTATTTCTTGACTTTGCCCACGAGGAAGTCGGGCACCCGAGTTTCGTTCACCCGATCACCCGATCACGCGATCGCCCGATCCCGGGTGGGGAACTTCCCAGACCCGCCCTCACCTTCACGCTCAGCGGGCTGTCGAAAATCGCAGGCCTGCCGCAGATGAAGTTCGCCTGGATCGCAGTCAGCGGCCCCGAAGACCTGGCGCACCAGGCCATGGCGCGGCTGGAGGTCATTGCCGATACCTACCTCTCGATGAACGCGCCCATCCAGCTTGCCGCGCCTGTGCTGTTCGCCCAAGGCCACGACTTCCACCGGCAGCTCATGGCGAGGATTCGCGCCAACCTGGCGGAATTGGATCGTCAACTCGCCGCGCAAAAGGCTTGCGCGCGCCTGCAGATCGAAGCTGGGTGGTATGCGGTGCTGCGGGTGCCGGTCACGCGTTCCGACGAAGATCTCGTCATCGAACTGCTGGAGCAGAAATCAGTCCTGGTCCATCCCGGACACTTTTACGATTTTCCCGCCGAGGGATATCTCGTGCTCAGCCTGATTGCGAGTGAGGAAGAATTCAGGGAAGGAGTGAAGCGGCTGCTGGAATTTGTAATTGGTAATTTGTAATTTGCAATTTTGTAATCCGCGCCGCCAACTTTGCCGGTCATGCCGGGATGACTCGGGTTCCGAAAATTACAAATTACCAATTACAAATTACAAATTGATGAGGAAGGGATTGCTCTCCCGCTCCTCCCCAATCGTGGTTTCCGGCCCATGCCCGGGAACCACGATGGTTTCGTCCGGCAGCGCCAGCACGCGCCCCTTCAGCGAGTCCATGATCTTGTCGAACGATCCGCCGGGCAGGTCGGTACGCCCGATGCTGCCGGCGAACAGCGTGTCCCCGGCAATCAGCTTCTGTTCGGCAGGGAAGTACAGGCAGATGCTGCCCTCGGTGTGCCCCGGCGTGTGCATCACGGTAGCGTCGAGGCTGCCCACGCGCAGCCGGTCGGCGTCCTTGACACTCTGATCGATCGCGATCTTGCCTGGCGGCCTCATCCCGACCCACGCCGCCTGCACATCCATCATCTTCAGCAGCGCCTGGTCGCTTTGGTTCAGCAGGATGGGCGCGCCGGTGAGTTGCTTCAACTTCATTGCTCCGCCGACGTGGTCAATGTGCGCGTGCGTGATGACGATCTGCTTTACCTTGAGCCCGTGCTGCTCGACGATTTGCAGAATATCGTCAATCTCGTCACCGGGATCGATCACCATGGCCTCGCGCGTGCCCTCATCGCCGATGATGGAGCAGTTGCACTGCAGCGGCCCGACGGGAAGAATTTTGTGGATCATAAGTAGCTCTCAGCTGTCAGCTCTCAGCTTTCAGTTTGTACATCCCAATCGCAATCCAACGGCAATAAAGGCCTCCAAACCCGGAGGCCTTTGATTCTAGCTGACGGCTGATAGCTGAGAGCTGATAGCTATTTCTGCGTCGGCGCTGTCGGACTGGGCGCTGGCGTAGTGGTCGGCGGCTTTTGCGGCGCCGACTGCGCGGGCTGCGTCTTCAGGTTCTGCAGCACCGAAGTGCTCGGCCGGCGCGAGGCGAAGATGGAGAGCGTGATCGAGGTCAACATGAAGATCACCGCCGCCAAAGTGGTCGCCTTGCTCAGCAGGGTGGCGGCGCCGCGCGGCCCGAAGGCGGTCTGGCTGCCCATGCCGCCGAAGGCAGCGGCGATGTCGGCGCTCTTCCCGCTCTGCAGCAGGACCACGATGATGAGAAACAAGCAAACGATGATGTGGACGACGGTGATCGTGTAAACGACAAACATTTCCGGGCTGATGCGGCGCGAAGCCGCTTCCTTTCTTCGCTTTCCTCTGGCGTTTCGGGATTGCGAGTTGGTGCGGAAGGGGGGATTTGAACCCCCACGCCTTTCGGCGCCACCCCCTCAAGATGGTGTGTCTGCCAGTTCCACCACTTCCGCACTGCCCAATGCGGCCAATCATCAGGTCCGAATCGAATGAGGCGTGATTATTATAGCAGACGCAGTTTGGCCCCTGGTTGCCGCTGCCTCGCGAAAACACGAAGCCCCCAGGCGACTCTCCTGGGGGCGATCTGGTTTCCGCTACTCGGCGCGGACGCCCGCCTTGCGCGCCTGTTCCTGAATGTCGGCCAGCTTCTGCTTGGCATCGGCGACCGCTTTTTGCTTGTCATCAAGCTCGGCGCGCTGCTTGCGGTCATCTTCCGCCCACTTCTTCGAGTCGCGCAGGTTATTGCCTACGTCGGCATAGTAGACCGCTACCTTGAGGCGATACTCGCGCTGGGCGACGTCGAGCTCGCGTTCGAGCTGGGCGATGCTCTTCTTCTGCTCGTCGGCTTTCGCCTTGAAGGAAGCCGCCAGCTTCGCCTTGTCTTCGGCGCTGGGGGCCGCGGCCGCCTCGCCTTTCTCGGACTTCTCGCCTTTGGCTTCTGCCGCAGCGTCGGGTGCTGGAGCGGCGGCCATGGCGATATCGTCGTTGGTAATAACCCTGGCCGAGCTGGGCCGCTTCGACTGCCGCTGCTGCCGCGCCAGTTCGCCGAGAGACTCCTGCGCCCCGGCGCTGCTCACGATGGTGAAGGCGGCCACGAAGGCCACTGCCAACAGTGACAAGGTCCGTTTCATAGAGGTTTTCTTCTCCCGAACCCGCGGGCTGCCCCGCGATTCCAGAGCTCCCAGAATATTGTAGCTCCCCTCGATGGCATTCTTGGCAAGGATTCGCACGGAAGCACTAGGGTAAACGCCGCAATTGGCTACGTCCAATCACTCTGGTTGCCCCACTAACGTCATCAGGCAGACGGCGCCGTAACATTCGCCGCCACTGCCCAGGGCGGGCGCGATGGTGATGGCGAGCCGGCGCTGGTCTCCCGCTGGGGTTGCGTAATCGGCCTCCAGACCCCGGAAGACGGCGGCGTCGCGCAGCGCACGCTCCAGCGCCTCGGCAATGCCGCTTGGGGCGACCTGCGGATCGCGGCTGCGCAGCGAGGTCACGCCGCGGAACAGGTCGCGCGGATGCATGCCGGAAACCATGGCGTAACCGAGCATGTCGCGGGCAGCGGGGTTGGCGAATTGTCCCAGCCCCGCGGGGTTGAAGACGACCACGCCGGTATCGAGGTTGGTGAGCACGGCGGCCGACAGATTCTCGCTCAGGGAAGCGCGCTCGTGCGCCTCCCGGTGCAGCCGCTGCAGTTCCTGCTCCTTCTCCTTGAGCTGCTGGATAACGCCCTGATACGCGGCCACCGCGAACGCGGGAGCATTGTCGGCGCGCGGCGTGGGCACGCTCAGGTCTTCAGCCATTTTCTTACGCATCCGGCGCATGAACCATACGCCGAGGATGAACATCGACGCGACGAAGACGAACAGCAGCGCCATCCGCAGGATCACCGGGTTGGCGAGCAGTTTCACAGCTACACGCCCCAGTACCAGCGGAGCAGGCGGTGGCCGAAGAACAGGGCGACGAGCGCCATGGCGCCGAGGAACACGCCGAACGGCATTTCGTAATGGCTGTACACGGTGCGCGCCGAGCGCCAGGCGCGGCGTCGCGCCACGCTGGCCGGCTCGTGCTGGCGCGCCATCCGCCGGCGCGTGCGCTTCGTCCACACCGTCAACACCGTTGCCAGCCCGAACAGCGAGCCCACCAGCGAGGCGCCGAAGATGGTCAGCACCGTCATGCGGACGCCGAGAAATGCACCCACCATGGCCATGAGCTTCACATCGCCCAGGCCCATGCCTTCGCGGCCGCGCGCGTGCAGGTACAGCATGGCGATGCCATAGAAAAAGGAAGCACCGAGGGCGGCGCCAAACAGCGCATCCCCCAACGACAGCCATCGCCACGGAATCGGCCCGGCGCGGGCGCGCAACATTCCCGGCACGATCTGCGCGACCACGTCGTTCAACGGGGCCGCCAGGCTGAAGGCCAGCCCCACAGCCAGCCCGGGCAGGGTGAAGGCGTCGGGCAGCAGCTTCCACTCCGCGTCCATGAAGATGAGGCCGACGATCAGAAACGAGAACACGCAGTATTTCAGGGTAAGGATGGTCAGGCCAGATTGCGCGTAGCAGGCGAGAAACAGGAACGCCGTCAGCAATTCCACGGCGGCGTAGCGAGGCGATATCGGCGCGCCACAGTGCCGGCACCGGCCCCGCAGGATGAGCCAGCTCAGCACCGGGATGTTGTCGTAGGGCCGGATGGCGTGGTGGCACTGCGGGCAGGCGGAGTGCGGCGTGACCACGGAAATTCCGCGCGGAATGCGGTGGATGCAGACGTTCAGAAAGCTTCCGAACGCCAGCCCGAACAGGAAAACCGCGGTTGCCGGCAGAGGGTCCATTCGCTTGCAGGAATGGATTGATTATGGCAGCGGCCGGCGCAAAGTGGCTAGTGTCGAATGCGGCTACGGTTTGTGAAATCGCAGCAAGTGTCCGGGAAGCATCTCCGCGTTGGGATCGTCCAGGGGCAAATGGCCGGTCCAGTTGGTCCCTTTCCGGTTCACCAGCCGGGTATGCGCGCCCAACTCCCGCCAGCCGCTGCCGGTTTCCTCGCGCACCTGGAAGGCAACGGAGTGCGCTTCGGCCACGTGCGTGTCTTTTTCAGACTGCTCGGAGTTCTCTTCGTGCCGCTGCTTCCACTCGAAGAGCGACGCCTCCAGCCCCTCGCTGACGGCTTCGGTGGGGAGCATGCACAGGATCCAGTCGTGACCCGCGTCAATCGCGTAGGTCCCTGGGCTCACCCCGAGCACGCCTTCCTTGACCACCGCACCGTGATCGCGGGCGAGCTTGACGGTGTCGTCGGTGGAGGCGTGATCCACCACCAGCACTTCGTCGCAGGCGCGCAGCGACTCCAGCGCGCGCCCGATGCGCTCGGCGTCATTGTGGGTATGGACGAGGGCCGTAATCTTGGCCATGGCGGCTTGTCGGGTGTGCTGCGAGGCCCTGTACTAGAGTAATTCTCCCCAGTAAATTCTGCCTCGCCGGGCCCCGCTTTCATCATACAATCGCGCCATTGCGGGGGCGGTAGTTTGTTCAAGAAGCTGGCGATTCCGGAGCGCGTGCCGATCTTATCCCTGATCCTGGGTGTGCTGATCCTGGTCAGCGTCGTGCCCATGTATTTCTACGCCGACAAGGTGATGGCCATCAATCGCGTCCGCCTGAAGACCAACGAAATGTATCTTCAGAACACGATCACCCAGTCGGTGGGTGAGGACATCGAACACCGGCAGCGCAGCCTGGAAACCATGCTCGGCAACCTGGCGTCGGCGATCGTGATTGCCAGCGGCGGCGACCTGCACGGCGAGCATGTCAGCGCGCCCGAGTTGCGCGCTCTGCTGGAGAAGTTCGTTTCATCCTCTGCCGACGTCGGCTACGCCACCGTGCTGAATGCCGATGCGAAGGGCATTTCCGCGGGACGCCTCACGCCCGACGATTTCGTCCACAAGGAGTTGGAGCGGGCGTTCATTGCCGGCAGCCAGGGCCGCGCCTATACCGGGCAGGCGCTGACCATTGAGACCGGCCGGGACCGCCGCATCGTGGTGCTGTTCAGCACTCCGATTACGGCGGGCGGGCGGTTTATCGGGATGCTCGGCGCGGCCATCGATTTGAATTTCTTGCGCTCGCGCTTGCAGGAGGTCGCCAAATTCGGCGGCCTGCTGACCTACGTCGTGGACCGGCAAGGAAGGCTGGTCGCCGCCGCCACCTCCAACTATGCCACCGGCCAGGACATGACGAAGTTTGAGATCGTCAAGAACTTCGTCGAATCCGGCGGCAAGGCGGTGGTCGCGACCAAGGAGTTTACCGTCTTCGGGGCCAACGGCCAGAAGACGGCCATGCTCGGCACCTTCAGCCCGGTGCCGTCGCTGGAGTGGGCGGTGATCGCGCAAAAGCCGCAGTCCGACGCTTACAGCGACGTCATTGACATGCAGTCGCAAGGCATCACCTATGCGATCTACGCGGTGGTGCTGGCGGTGATTGTCGGCGTCTTCGCGGCGCGCCGCATCACCGGACCGCTTGACATCCTGACCAATTCCAGCCGGGCGATCGCACGCGGCGACTTCTCGCAACGCGTGCGACTCACCAGCCGCACCGAATTCGGCGAATTGGCCCAGACCTTCAACCACATGACTGAGGACCTGGAGCGCTTCGTGGCCGACCTGAAGCGCGCCGCCGAAGAAAACCGCGCGCTGTTCATGGGCTCCATCCAGATGCTGGCCGGCGCGGTTGACGAAAAGGACCCGTACACGCGCGGCCATTCCGATCGCGTCACGCGCTACTCCACCATCCTCGCCACGGAAATGGGAATGACGGAAGAGCAGATCGAGGTGGTGCGCGTCTCGGCGCAACTGCACGACGTGGGAAAGATCGGCATCGAGGACCGCATCCTGAAGAAGCCCGGAGCGTTGACGCCGGAAGAGTACGAGGTCATGAAGACGCACACCACGCGCGGCGCCAACATCCTGCGTCCGGTGCAGCAGTTGAAGGAAATGATCCCCGGCATCGAACTGCACCACGAGTCGCTCGACGGGCGCGGTTATCCGTTTGGCCTCAAGGGAGACGAACTGCCGCTGGTGCCGCGCATCATCGCCGTGGCCGATACCTTCGACGCCATGACCACCAACCGCCCTTACCAGGCGGCGCGCCCGCCCGAGTACGCGGTGAAGATCATCAGGTCGCTGGCGCAAAACAAGTTTGATCCGCAAGTGGTCGCGGCCCTGGAGCGCATCTTTGAACGCGGCGACCTGCATCTCCGCCGCGCCGCCGTTGTGGAAGACACCGTGGCCGCGGCCGCAGCCAGCAACACGGGCGACGTCTCGGTGGAGACTGCGCGCAGTTAACTGCAAGAAGAAGCCACGTACTCACGCGGACTGATAACCGACTAGCAACCGATGCTGTTAGTCCGCATTGATCTGCGTAAATCCGCGGCTCTTTGTTCTTCCGCAACCCACTCGGGACTCGCGACTCCGGACTGGTTTATGCCGCGGCGCTCTGGCCCGAACTGATGTCGTGCACGGTCGAGTTCTCCACCGTCAGCGTCTTGATGTCGGGCTGGCCGTTCAACAACGGCACCAGCTTTTGCGCCAATTCAGGGAACAGGGTCTGGTCATAATGTTCCACGTCCTGGCGTGTGTTCCACAGCGTGGTGCACACGAATGTGCCGCTATCGGCGTCGAGCGACTCGACCAGGTCCACGAAGCCGGGCTGCCGGGTGATGTTGGGCAGGACTTCGCTCTTGAGGGCGGTGCGGAATTCGTTGATTTTTTCCGGCTTGATGGTGCAACTGACGATACGTGAAATCATGGGGAGGCTCCTTCTCGCGGAATGGAAATACGCCGGGAAGAATGGGGAACCGTCACACCCCACTGTGACGTGCGGCAAGGGTAGTCCCGGCCGCCGCCCCGGTCAAGCGCCGCGACACCTTAAAATTTCGGTCCCCACAGCTTGTCGCCTGGCGCCGAGGTAGTCCGGCCCTCCTTGCGCGCGACCCCATCTATAATGAATGGTTTGCACACGTGCCCCGGTTCGCACCGTCGCCAGTGATCCCCATGATCCAGACCTTGTTCGGCAGCCTCGACGAGGAGCCCAAAAAACCCGGCTTGCTCGACCGCATGAAGCAGGCGGTCACGCGCACGCGGGAAAATCTCAGCGAGCGCATCGAAGAAGTGGTTTCCTTTCGTCAGGAAATTGACCGCGAGACCCTCGACGACCTGGAAGCCACCTTGATCGCCGCCGACCTCGGCAGCGCGACCACGCACGAGGTCCTGCAGGCATTACGCGAGAAGGTTGACCGCCGGCAGATCGGCAACGTGGACGAGCTCAAGCATGTGCTGAAAGGCGAGCTGCTCAACATCTTGAGCCGGGCCAGCCTGCAACCGGTCAAAGCCGTGGAACCGCCGGAAGTGATTGTCGTCGTCGGCGTGAACGGAACGGGGAAGACCACCACCATCGGCAAGCTGGCGCATGCGCTGCGCGCGCAGGGGAAAACGGTGTTGCTGTGCGCCGCCGACACTTTTCGCGCCGCCGCCATTGAGCAACTGGAAGTCTGGGGCGACCGCACCGGCACCGAGGTGATCAAGACCAAGCCCGGCGGCGATCCCGCGGCGGTCTTGTACGACGCGTTGCAGGCGGCCAAGGCGCGCGACACCGGGTACGTGATCGTGGACACCGCCGGACGCTTGCACACGAAAAGCAATCTGATGGAAGAGCTCTCGAAGATGCGGCGCACGGCGCAGCGCATTGTTCCGGGCGCGCCGCACGAGGTATTGCTGGTGATGGACGCCACCACCGGCCAGAACGGGCTGCAGCAGGCGCGCCTGTTCACCGAGTCGGCGGGCGTGACCGGCATCGTGCTGACCAAGCTGGACGGCACGGCGAAGGGCGGGATCGTCGTCGCCATCTCGCGCGAGCTCGGCGTGCCGGTGCGCTACGTCGGAGTGGGCGAGAAGCAGACGGACCTGTTGCCCTTCGATCCGGAACAATTTGTGGACTCCTTGTTCGAATAGAGGTTGCGTATGACGACATTGATCGCGATTCTGTTGGTCCTGGCCGCGGTCTTTTTTATCTGGCGCATGTTGAATGTGGCTCGGCCTACGGTTGAGCCGCCAGAAGAGGTTGCTGTCCGCGAGCCGGTGCCGCGGCGGCCGTTGAACAGGAGCGGTGCCGTTGCGATCGCAGAGCCCGACGACGAGTCCCATACCGATGCCCGCGCAGGACGATGAACGCTTCATGCAGCGCGCGCTCGAACTGGCGCGGCTCGGCATTGCGCTGACCTCCCCGAATCCCTGCGTCGGCGCCGTGCTGGTGGACGCAAACGGCCAGGTGATCGGCGAGGGCACCTACGCCTACGACGGACTGAAGCACGCGGAAATTCTGGCGCTTGAGCAGGCGGGCGAGCGCACGCGCGGCGCGGCACTCTACATTAATTTAGAACCGTGCTCGCACCAGGGCCGCACCGGGCCATGCGCCGATGCGGTCATCAAGTCAGGCGTGCGCCGTGTCGTCGCCGCCATGCAGGACCCCAACCCGCAAGTGCAGGGGCAAGGGTTTCAAAAGCTGCGCGCTGCCGGCATCGAGGTCATAACCGGGGTTGGCGAAGAAGAGGCGCGCCGGCTGAACGAAGCTTTTGCCAAGCACATCCGCAGCCGCACGCCGCTGGTCGTGCTGAAGGCTGCGATGACGCTGGACGGCAAGATTGCCCCGCCGCCGGGCGATTCCGAAAATCCCTCGGCTCTGGGCGCGGGCGGCGCCACCGGCGGTTGGATCACCAGCGAAGAGGCACGCGCGCATGTGCATGAACTGCGGCACGCCATGGACGCGATCATGGTTGGTGTCGGCACCGTCGTCGCCGACGATCCGATGCTCACCGACCGCACCGGGCTGCCGCGCCGCCGCCCACTGCTGCGCGTCATCCTGGATTCGCGCTTGCGCCTGCCGCTGGAATCGCGCGTGGTGAAAACCTGCCGCGACGATGTGCTCGTCCTGTGCTCGTTCGCGGAGGAAAAAAAGCGCCGGGAACTGGAACAGCGCGGAATTCGCGTCGAGCAGGTCGCGCTCGGCGGTCCGGATGGCCGTCCCGACCTGGGCAGAATCGTGCAGCGTCTGGGTGAATTGGACGTCACCAGCGTGCTCATCGAGGGCGGCGCGATGGTGAATTGGGCGGCGCTGGCCTCCGGCATTGTGGACAAGGTTTTTCTGTATTACGCCCCCAAAATCCTGGCGGGCTGCGGCTCGGTGCCGTTCGCCGCCGGGTCCGGCTTTCGCCGCATGAGCGAGGCCGCCCATGTTAAAAACATGCGGCTCTACCGCTTCGGGGAGGATTTTGCTGTAGAAGGTTATTTGAAAGATCCGTACTCATAGGTCTTTCGGTCTTCCGGTCTATCGGTCTATCAGTCGCGACGAGTTCTTCTTGCCACCGAGAGACCGACAGACCGAATGACCGATGGACTGTTTGCGAGGCATTCATGTTTACAGGATTAGTGGAAGACGTTGGCCGCATCGCGAAAATCACCACCACGGGCGGCACGCGCCGCCTGATCATTGAAGCCGAGCGCGTCCCGCGGGAACTGAAGAAGGGTGACAGCGTCTCGGTGAGTGGCGTCTGCCTGACCGCGGTGGAAGTCACGCCCAACTCATTCCGCGCCGACCTGGCGGAAGAGACTTGGCGATTGACCTCGTTCTCGCGCATCCAGGAGGGCGCGCTGGTCAACCTGGAGCTGCCGATGAAAGCCGACGGCCGCATGGGCGGGCACATGGTGCAGGGACACGTGGACGGCACGGGAAAATTCCTTGGACTGGAGCGCGTCCCCGGCGCCGACGATTTCTGGCTGCACGTCGAAATTCCCGCCGAGTTGGAGCGCTATGTCGTGTACAAGGGTTCGATCGCCATTGAGGGTATCAGCCTCACGGTGGCAAAGGTGGAGGCAACGAAGGTGACCATTGCCATCATCCCGCACACCGCGGAGGCGACCAATCTGTGTTCCCTCAAGCCGGGCGATCCGGTGAACATCGAGACCGACATCATTGCGAAATATGTGGAGAAGATGATCGGCGGGCGTTCGACGGGCGCGGTCACCGTGGAGCGTCTGGTGGCGCAAGGATTCTGACCATCCGGCGATCGGGTGGTCGGGTGATCGGGTGATCTCGGCGAAGACGACGATCACGGTACGACGAGAGTATCTGCTTCTGTTTTGATAACGTAATTCCTCGGTGTACCTCGGTGTCCTCGGTGACTCGGTGGTGTGAAGAAATGTCTCGCAGGAGGAAAGAGAATGGCGGGAAAAATTCCTGAAAAATATCTCGATTTGTTCAAAGGCAAAAAGGCATTTGCCAATCTGGGCACGCTCATGCCCGACGGCCAGCCGCAGGTGACGCCCGTCTGGTTTGACTTCGACGGCGAAAACCTCATTTTCAATTCCGCGCGCGGACGGCAGAAGGACCTCAATGTCCGGCGCGACCCGCGCGTGTCCCTCTCGATCGTTGACCCGGAAAATCCCTACCGCTACGTCGAGGTCCGCGGCCGGGTGATCGACATCACCCAGGAAGGCGCCGAGGACTCTATCAATAAGCTGGCGAAAAAATATCTCGGAGTGGACAAGTACCCCTATGCGCAGCCGGGCGAGGTGCGGGTCATCTACACCGTCCGGCCGGAGCACGTGCACGGGAACGGCTAGTTCTCAGTTGTGAGTTGTGAGTTCTGAGCGAAGAGGGAGCTCGATAACTCACAACTCAAAACTAAAAACTCACAACTTGCGGCTTAGATCCCCGGCTGTTGTCCGGGTGCGCTGTCCGGCCGGCGGAACTGCTCGGTGTTGAGTTCGTCGAGTTGGAGAAACTGCCGGACGATCGGCTCCGTGCTTGCGGCCATCTCTTCCGAGGTGCCTTGGAATATCGCGCGTCCTTCGTGCAGAAACACGATGCGGTCCGCCAATTTTTCCGCCAGCCTCATGTCGTGCGTCACTACGACGCTGGTCAGCTTCAACTGAAACTTTAACTTTTTGATCAGATCTCCAAGAAGCTGCGCCATTAGCGGGTCCACCATGGTGGTCGGCTCGTCGTACAGAACGGCCTCCGGCTGCGCCGCCAGCGCGCGCGCGATGGCCACCGAGCGCTTCATTCCGGTGGACAAATCCGGGGGCAGCAGGTCACGCATGGCTCGCACGCCCACCATGTCGAGCAACCCGTCCACGACTTGAAAAATCTGTTGCTCGTCCAGGTCGCCGCGCTCGCGCAGCGGAAAGGCAACGTTCTCGCCGACGCTGAGGGAATCGAATAGCGCGCCGTTCTGGAACACCATGGTGACCTTCTTGCGGATGCGCTCCAGGTCGGGTTCGCCGTAGTCGGTGATGTCCTCGTGCGCCACGATCACGCGCCCCGAGTCCACTTTCAGGAATCCCATGATGCTGTGTAGCGACACCGATTTTCCCACCCCGCTGCGTCCCAGGATGCAAACCGTCTCGCCCGGCATCACCTCGAAATTGACGTGGTCCAGCACGCGGTTGTCGCCAAACGCCTTCGATACGTCCTTGAACTCGATGTAGGGCTTCACCCCCTCCGGACCGTATTCCAGCGAGGCTGCGGTTTCGGTGGCGGGAGAACGACTGCCTATGTGGTTGCTCGTCTGCATGCCTGGTCCCATTCCTCGGGGGTATTCAGATTGTCGAACATTCGGGGATCAAAAGCCAGTTCCTGCATTTCAACGTCGCCGATCTCGCGCGTCGTGACCCCGGCGAACAGCGGGACGATAGGGTTGCGCCCCTGGCGCAGCGCGTTTTCCGCCACCGCGGCAAACTCGCGCCGGTAGACCGCGCACAGCGGTTGCGCTTGCCCCCCGGGTGGTTGCCCCACCCTTGCCTCGCCCGCGGGAGCCTGCCCCGAAGCGGAGCGAGGGGGCGAGACAGGGTGGAGAAGTCCTTCTCTCGGGACTCGGGACTCGGGACTAACGACACACGTGACCGGCACGGTGACAGTCGCTCCGCTCGTCCTTGCCTGTTGCACGAGATAGTGCACGAACTTCGGATCGAGAAACGGGGTGTCCACGCCGATTATCAGGTTCAGCTCGCATGCGCTGCCGGAGAGCGCCGCGTGAATGCCCGCCAGCGGCCCCTGCCCGCCATAGACGTCTTCGATGACGCTTCCGTAGGCGGCAAATTTCTCGCGCGGCCCCACGATCGTGACTTCCGGGCTGACGCAGCGCGCCACGGCCAGCGCGCGTTCCAGCAGCGTGCTCCCACCCAGGGTCAGGAACGCTTTGTCGCGTCCCATGCGCGAGCTTTGTCCACCGGCAATCACGAACGCTGCGACTGTCGTCATGCGAGCATCATAATGCAGGCTTATGTCATCGGGTGATCTGGTGATCGGGTGATCTGCATGTCAAGAGGAAAACAACAAAAGATGTGATTTGGGGCGAATTATTTTGCGGGTGAGTTCCGAAATGGAAGCTACAAAGCGTGGGTGCGCGAGTGGCGTGTCAGTGCGAGAATGATGCCTCGAAAACCGGAAAAGGATAGGTCGATGGGAACTCTTCAGAAGATGCTTGAGACACAAATGGACAACATCCCGTCGTTGTTAATCGCAACTTTAGTAAAGGAGAAACTTGAGGCTCGGGGAATCAAGCTCACCGAGAGGCAACTCCGGAGACTTCACAAAGCAGTTCGCGATGGGAAAACCGAAGGCCTCAAGTTCCACAGCGGAAAGTCCACTGAAAGGAATATCTCCATTGACATTACAGAAGAAGACAAGACGAGCCTTCTCAACAGAGCCAATCGGTTTTTTGAGGAAGGCTTGACAGAGGTCGTTCAAAAGGTCGCGGACGACATCTCTGTGAAATTGCTACGGCAGTTGAAGCGCAACTGGCCTGCTGAGTCTCGGGCGCAACGCCGCGAGATTGACGGATTTCGGAAACGTTTAGAGGCACGATGGGGCAGTGCGCTGGAGCTATTGCGATTTCTGGTAACGATCTCTCGCGAATTGGGATCCGAGTCGAACGTTGAGATGCGCGTTGCCGCGAACAGCAAGAAGAGCAATCTGATCGAAGTAGTGACGCGTTGTCACGCGCGAGCCTGTACGCTCGTCGAAGAGGTACTTTGCCTGCTATCAGCGGGATTTGCTGACGGTGCAATGGCGCGGTGGAGAACGCTGCATGAAATAGCTGTGGTCGCACTGTTCATTCAACAACACGGCGAAGACGTAGCGGAACGTTATGTCGGACACCTGGCAGTCGACTCGTACAAGGCAGCGAGTGAATACAGAGACTGGCAAGATCGGCTTGGATTAGAGCCTATCAGCGACAAGGATTTTGAAGATATGCGTAAAGCCTCGGAGGCCGCGGTCGAACGTTTCGGGCGGCACTTTAGGGGCGACTACGGTTGGGCGGCCGACACACTCGGCAAGGAGCCAAAGTTTGTCGACATTGAGCGTGATGTTCGTCTGAATGCACTCCGAACTTATTACCGGATGGCTGGGCACAGCATACACGCTAATCCCCAAGGGGCTTTTTTCAGTCTCGGACTTATGCAGGAAACGCCGACCCTGCTCGCTGGTCCGAGCAACGCAGGATTAGCCGACCCAGGCCACAGCGCCGCGATTTCATTGACGCAGGTATCTTCGGCTCTTGTTGCCGTACACTCGACGTTCGACAACGTCGTGGGCTTGGCGATTATGGCGAAGATAGAGCCCGAGATCGGAAAAGCATTCCTGAAAGCGCACAAAAAGTTGGAGCGCGACGAAAGGCGTGTTCGCCGCGTCGAAGCGATGATAGACCGCCATTGCTCTCTATCGAAAGCGGCCGGCAGAGACCCTTTGCCTCGCAGCCGGCATTCAGACCGGTGACCAACTCGTAATCCGCGTGTGCTAAAATCGCGCTCGTTTTCATCCCCAACATCGCCGAACTCCGCCCCAGGCGCAGCATCGGGGCACCGGACCAAGCATGAACATCCGCCGACGGCTCCTTTACGCCATCCTGGCCCTGACCACGATGACAGCGATTGCGGTCATCGGGTACCAGGTGCTCGGCGGCCCCTCGGTCAGCTTTCTCCAGTCGCTGTATATGGCGGTCATCACGCTGGCCGGAGTGGGCTACGGCGAGATCGTCGACACCAGCCACAACCCGGCGCTGCGCGTCTTCAACATGTTCGTCGTCGCCGTCGGTGTCATGATCACGGTGTACGTGTTTTCCGTGGTCACCGCTTTCTTGGTCGAGGGAGAGATCCGCAACCTGTTCTGGAGACGTACCATGCTGAAGCGCATCCAGGAACTGAAGGACCACTACATCGTTTGCGGCCTGGGCGACACCGGGCGCTACGCGGTCGAGGAATTCCACCGCACCAGTACGCCCTTCCTTGTGATCGAGAGCAATGAAGACAACATCACGCGCTTCAAAGAGCACGAGAGTGGCCGCTACAAGGAGATCCTGTACGTCATCGGGGATGCCACCGAAGAGAAAGTGCTGGACGCCGCCGGTCTGGACCGTGCCAAGTGCGTGATTGCGGCCGTCGCCAGCGACAAAGACAACCTTGTGACCACGGTGATGGTCAGGCAGAAAAACCCCGCGGTGCGCATCGTGGCCCGCTGTGCCGACGTGAAGTTCGCCGACCGCATGCTGCGCGCCGGCGCCAATACCGCGGTATCGCCCAACGCCATCGGCGGCCTGCGCCTGGCCAGCGAGGCGCTGCGCCCGCACGTCACCAGCTTCCTTGACCTCATGCTGCGCGAGAAGTCCCGCACCCTGCGCATCGACGAAATCGTGGTTGCCGGCAGCTCGCCGTGGGTCGGCAAGAGCCTGGAAGAGCTGAAATTCCGCGCCAGTTACCACCTGCTGCCGCTCGCCGTGAAGAGCAGTCCCGGAGAGCACAAGCACGATTTCATGGTCAACCCGCCCGACACGCTCGCCCTGCAGGGCGGAACGGTGGTGATTGTGATGGGAGATGTGGAAGAGATCCGGCGCGCCCGCCACGATGCGCACCACACGCCGCACATGCACACGCCGGCATCGGGCGCGGCTTCCACCGGCTAGGAATTGGCCTCGGCGGGTTCATCAACGTCGATGGGCGCCCACAGGATTTCCAACCCGATGATGCGCCCGGCGAGATCCAGTTCCAGGCGTCCGGCGGCCCGCGCCACCACATCGCCGCTCAGCTCCGGCATGGTGATGTACACCCGCGGCTCGATGTAGCTGGCATTGCCGGCTTCCTTGAGGAACTCCAGCGCCGCTTCGCAGCGGCAGATTTTCGGCAACTCGAAACTGAAATCGGCCAGATCCCCGTTTTCACACAACGAAATCGCAACTTCCACCGGCACACGCTCTTGCACTTCCTCTTCTTCGAACGTGCCATGGGAGTTGAAGGCCACGTAGTATTGGTAGCCCAACTGCTCGTCAAATTCCGTCCGCTCTACCTGGATCGCCATAGTCGCCGTCAACTGCTGGGGTCGCGCTGAGGGTTGCTTTTTATCACATGGGCGCGCCCAGCCCGTCATGAAAAAGCTGAAATCGCAAGCCTGCCGGCCCAAGGTGGTTCGTGTTCCGATCCGCATTCCATGGGCCGACCGCAACCAGGCGCTGCGGAGGACTGAAGCGCCGCCGCCGGCGAGGGAATCAAGGGTTCTTGCATACAGACAAAAGCGGCAGCTCTGCATCTAAGGAATAGCATCCACCGGTTACCACGAAGGAGCGATCATGAAGGCAAAATCTTCGCTGTTTCTCGCACTATTACTCGCGCTCGGCATGACCATGGCGTGCAACCGCGCCCCCAATGACGCGCAAATCGCCAATCAGGTGCAATCCAGGATTACCGCCGACAGCAACATCCAGAACAAGCAGATTGGAGTGCAGTCGGCCAATGGTGTGGTCACACTGTCCGGCACGGTGGCCAGTGAGGTCGAGCGCAGCGCCGCTGCCAACGATGCGGCGCAGGTCTCCGGCGTGAAGACCGTGGTCAACGATCTCCAGGTGTCGCAAGCGGCGATGGCGCCGCCCGCGCCTGCTCCGATGAAACACCCGGCGCCGGCGGCGCGTACGGCGTCGCGGCATCGTGCCCCCGCCCTGCGCCGCCCGCGCGATCACAGCCGTCCTTCGGCTGCCACCTACGCTGCTCCGGCCGGCAACATGGCATCTGCTCCCGCAGCGCCGGCAGTGCCTGCCCCGCCGCGGGTTGTGACCGTTCCCGAGGGCACCAGCTTCTCCGTTCGCCTGGTGGACCCGATTGACACTGAACGCAATAAAGTCGGCGACACGTTTCGCGCGACCGTGTCACAGCCGGTCATGATCGGCGATGAAGTCGTGATTCCCACTGACGCCGACGTTGAAGGCCGGGTGGTTGATTCCAAGAGTTCCGGCCACTTCCAGGGGCAGTCCGCCATTGCGCTCACGCTGACTCGTCTGCGCATGAACGGCAAGACCTACGCCCTGCGCACCAACCAGTACGACAAGCAGGGCAGTTCTCGCGGCAAGCGCACCGCAGCTACCGTCGGCGGCGGCGCGGCGTTGGGAGCGATTATTGGCGGGATCGCCGGCGGCGGTAAGGGTGCTGCCATAGGAGCAGGCGTGGGCGCCGGGGCCGGTACCGGAGTGCAGGCGGCCACCAAGGGCCAGCAAATCCAACTGCCTCCCGAGACTGTTCTGAACTTCCGCCTTGAAGGCCCGCTCAACGTCACGCCTGCCTCGGCGTCGGACCGTAACGCCGGCCGGCAGCGCGTGGACCAATAGCGAGTCGCGAGTTCCGAGTTGTGAGATTGCAAGTTGCTGGGAAAGCGACACCGCGGATTAACGCGGATTTTCGCGGGATCGATATTTCCGATCCGTGTTCATCCGTGGAAATCCGCGGTTGGGTTTTGTCCTTTAAGCCCTATGCAGCGCGATTTCGCTGGCGCCGGGCCGCGTCATCAGCTCGTGGATGGCTTCGCGCGGCGCCTTACCCTGGTTCAAGATCGCGTCAATCTGCTCGGTGATGGGCATTTCCACCGCGTATTTCCGCGCCAGGCCGACCGCCGCCTTCGTCGTCAGCACGCCCTCGGCGACCATGCCGTGCATGCCGGAAATAATCTCGTCCAGCTTGCGCCCCTTGCCGAGTTCCACGCCCACGGTGCGGTTGCGCGACAGGCCGCCGGTGCAGGTCAGCACCAGGTCGCCGATTCCAGCCAGCCCCGCCATGGTGTCGGCCCGCGCGCCGCAGGCCACCGCTACGCGGGTGATTTCCGCCAGCCCCCGCGTGATCAGCGCGGCGATGGTATTGAACCCGAGCCCCAAGCCGTCACACACACCGGCGGCGATGGCGATCACGTTCTTCAGCGAGCCGCCCAGCTCCACGCCCGCGACGTCATCGTTGGTGTAGACGCGGAAGCAGGGCTCGCTGAATTCGCGCTGCACCGTCTCGGCAAGCAGCGCGTCCCGGGACGCGACGGTGATCGCCGTGGGGTCGCCGCGCGCTACTTCTTTCGCGAATGACGGCCCGCTCAACGCCCCGATGCGCGGCTTCGTTACGCGCCCGCTCTCGCGCAGCACCTGGGCAATCACTTCGCTCATGCGGAGAAGGGAATCGGTTTCCACGCCTTTGGTGGCGCTGACGAACATCATCTCCGGCGTGAGGTGCGGCGACATCTGCCGGAACAGCCCGCGGCAGTGGTGCGAAGGCATCACGCTGACGACGATTTCCGCCCCGCGCAGCGCTTCCTCGAAATTGTTGGTGGGAGTGACGGTGGCGGGAATGTTGGCGCCGGCGAGAAAAAGATCATTCGTGCGCCGCGCCAGGATGGACTCGCGAACCTCTTTTTCGAATGCCCACAGCTTGACGCGGTGGGTGCCCTTGCGTCCGAGCACGATGGACAGCGCCGTGCCCCACGCTCCCGCGCCGATAACCGTAATTTCACTCATCAGTTTTGCAGAACAGTTTCAGTTTCGAGTTTCAGTTTTAAGCTGTCCGTAATTCAGCCCGCAAAGGCGGGCGGAATTCGTTAGCCCACCGCGGCAGCGGTGGGAAGTGGAGTTGAACCGGCGAGCGCCAGCGGCGCGGCACCAGTGCTACACGTCACCTGTGCTTCAACTCAAACCGGTGCTCCGTGCCCGCCAACAACCGCCGAATGTTTTCGTGGTGCTTGGCAATGATCAGCGCTGAGGCCGCGACCATCGCGGCGAATACAGCCGGCGAGGCCTGATACCGATACAACAGCCACGCAAACAACGGAAATGCCGCCGTCGCCACAATGGAGCCGAGCGAGATGTAACGGAACGCCGCGACAATCACGACAAAGAGCAACAGCACGATCAACACTGCTTTTGGCGCGAGCGCGATGAATGCTCCCACACCAGTCGCAACGCCCTTTCCGCCCTTGAACTTCAGCCAGACAGGGAAGACGTGGCCGAGAATGGCGAACACAGCGCCCAGGGCCATCAACAGCGTCGGCGAGACGTCATACGTGTCAATGTACCCGGGAAAGAAGTGATTAAGGCGCGAATGGGCTATTGCCATTGCAACTGTCACGGCGCAGAACCCTTTCGCTGCATCCAGAATGAGCGTCGCTACGCCCAGCCCCGGCGCCTTTCTCGCCACGTTCGTCGCGCCGATGTTTCCACTGCCGATGGCGCGTACGTCCTCGCCGCGAAACACGCGCATCAGGATGTAGCCGAAGGGAATCGACCCTAGCAGGTAGGCGACTACGGCGACGATGAAGTAGATGGCCATGAAGAAGTCGTCAGTCGTCAGTCTTCGGTCGTCAGGCCTGAAGACCGACGACTGAAGACTGACGACTACTCCAACGGAAAGCGCGCGATCTTCGTGTAGCGCGCCCCACCCGGCGACAGCTTGCTTTCGTACAGAAAGAATTCGCGAGTGGTCATTGTACCGAAGTCGGGTGCGGGCTTGCCTTCCAATTTCTCTGCCAGCCGTCGCAGCGGCGGGCTGGGGCGGTCGCCCGGCTTGGGTTGCGGCCTGCCGGAACCGGAGCGCGCCAGCGTCAAATGCGGCTGGTAATCATTGGTCTCGCGCGGCACGCCGGTGCGCGCCACTGCCTCGTCCACCGCCTTGGCAAGCTGCCGCAGTTGCTCTCCGGCTTCAATACCGAGCCAGAACACGCGCGGGCTGCGTGCGCTGGGAAAAAAACCATTCCCGCGAAATGAAATGTCGAACGGTTGTCCACGCACCGTCGCCAGTTCGCGCTTGATCTCCTCCACCAGCTCGTCCTTTTGCTCGCCGATGAATTTCAGCGTGACGTGGAACGATTCCGGCTTGACCCAGCGCGCCTCGGGCGCAAATCCGCGCACCCCTTCCAGGTAGCGCGTCATGTGCTGGCGAATGTCGGGATCAATGTCGAGTCCGACGAAAACACGCATAAAACCATTTCCGATTGTCGATTGCCGATTGTCGATTGAACCCGGCGCAAATCGGCAATCGACAATCGGCAATCAGCAATGCTTTTGTCGTTCGCGAAATTACGTGTCACATCAACCTTCGCCGCACCATGTCGAGCGCCTGCTGGGTTGCCCACCAGCGGATGCGATCGCGATCGCCGGGAAACTTACGCTCCACCACTTCGGTACGCTTTCCGTCGGCCACCGCGATATAAACCAGCCCGACCGGTTTTTCTTCCGTTCCGCCGGTTGGCCCGGCCACGCCGGTGATTCCCACGCCCACGGTCGCGCGGCACTCCTCGCGAATTCCCTCCGCCATGGCCTCAGCGACTTCCTTGCTCACCGCCCCATGCTGTGCCACCAGCATCGGCGGCACGTTGGCGAATAACGCCTTCATCTCGTTGTCGTAAACAATGGCGCCGCCGACAAAGTACCGCGAGCTGCCGCTGACCTTGGTGATCCGCTCGCCCAGCATTCCCCCGGTACACGACTCCGCGACCGCGATATTGGCGCCGCGCATCTGCAGGAAGTAGCCGACAATCTGCTCCAGCGATTCGCCCTGCGAGGAGTAAACGAAATCGTCCAGTTCGTCTTCCAGCAAACCCGCCAGCTCGTCCACGCGGGCTTGCGCCGCCTCCTGGGAATCGGCTCGCGCGGTCAGCCGAAGCTGGACCTCGCCCGCCCCCGCCAGGATTGTCGTCTGCACGTCGGTGAAACGCTTGTAAATCGGCGCGCCCCGCTGGTCGCACTCCGATTCCGGCATCATTGCCACCTTCAGCACGCGGGTGGCGATGAACTGGCGCGGCAGGCGCTCGCGCAGCCGCGGAATGCACTGCCCGTCGAACATGGGCTTGATCTCGTGGGGCGGCCCGGGCAGCAGCATGATGTAGCGCTGCGCCCTCTCATGCTTGTGCTCGATCCACTGTCCCGGCGCGGATCCCATGGCGTTGGGCAGCACCTCGGCGCCGTCTATCACGTCCGCTTGGCGCTCGTTGTTCTCCGGCATTTTGCGCCGCAGTTTGGCGAACCGCGTGTAGAGCTGGGTGATGATTTCGGAATCGCGATGAATCCCGCGTCCCAACGCGGCGGCAACGCACTCGCGCGTCAGGTCGTCCTCGGTTGGACCCAGCCCCCCCATGAAGATCAGGATGTCGGCGCGGCCGACGGCGACCCTGGCCGCGGAAGTAAGGTGCTCGCGGTTGTCGCCGACCACCGTCTTGAACGCCACTTCCACGCCGAGCTCATTCAGTTTTTCGGTTAGGTAGAGCGAATTGGTGTCCTGGAAAAAAGGCGTGAGCAGCTCGGAGCCGATAGCGATGATCTCGGCGGTCACGAAGGAAGTCTAAACCGGTCGACGGTCGACGGTCGATGGCTGTCCGTCAGTGGCAAACTTCTTGCACACCCAAGACGGGTAGTCGTTCCAATTGTCGAGAGCCACCGCTTTGAGCCGTCGACCGCAGACCGTCGACTGCTACGCCGTCTCCTCCGCCGCCAGCAGCGGATGTCCCTGGATGTCCCACGAGAGATGATGGACGGCGTTGTTGGTGGCCAGCACCGCGGCGCGTCCGGGCGCAAACGCCAGCCCCACCAGGTTCTGCCCGGCCACCACCAGCGAAGCGTGCTTGTCCGGCGTGACCCGCACCACTCCCCGTTTGCCGCGCAGCGACGCCGCCACGTACAGATTCCCGTCCACGTCGAAGGCCAGGCCCTGCGGTCGTCCCAGTCCGCGGAAGAACACGGAGACGCTGCCGTGCGGATCGACCTCGTGCACCGCATCGAAGCTCGAAGTCGTCGGCCCGGTGACGTACAGATGTCCCTGGGGGCTGAATGCCATGTGATACGCCGATACGCTCGGCTCCAGCGTCGCAAACACGAAAATCTGCCGGTCGCGCGAAATTTTGAAAATCGTTCCGCTGCGGTCGCCGACGTATAAATTCTCCTCCCGGTCGAACGCCAGCCCGGTGGCCACGCCCATCCCTTCCGCGTAGGCGGACATGGTGCCGTTGGGCGCGACGCGGTATACGGCGCCGTCGTAGCGCGAGCTGACGTACATCTGCCCCTCGCGGTCGAAGGCGATGGCGGTCGGGTTCATCATCTCGGCCAGGAACGGCTTGACGTTGTAGTTGGTGTCGATCTTGTAGATCGCCACCGGCACCTTCTGGCCCCGCGATCCGGAAAACGTCACGTAGATGTTGCCTTCCAGGTCGAGCGCGGGATTGGTGACCGGGTGCAGGTTCTCGGCGATGGTGACCGCCACCCGGATATCGTGGGGGTTGCTGGCGTGCCCGTTGGCGTCCACCGTCACCGGCCCGGAGTGCGCGCCCTCCGGAACGCGCGCCACCAGGAACTGGTCGGAACTGATGACCACCGCGCCTTCGACGTCGCCGAACTGGACCTTGGGGCGGCGCAATTCGTGCGGGCGCAGGCCGCTGCCGATGATGCGGATCTCGCCGCCGGGCAGGGCAGCGCCCGGCTCCACGGTATCAATCCGCGGTTTTCCGTTGACGTTTTTTTTCCCCAGCAGCCGGTCAGAGATTCCCATGGTCCTTTGTGCACTTAGATGCGCAAGTGACGATCGCCGATCACGGCAGCAGGCCCCAATGACGCAACGCCTGCATCACCGCCAGCGCGTAAAGCCCCGCGCCGACGTCGTCGAGCATGATTCCGGCGCCTTCCGGCAAATCTTCCAGCCGGCGAAGCGGCGGCGGCTTCACGATGTCGAAGGCACGAAAAAGTATAAGGCTCACCAGCAGAGTTTTCCAATGCAGCGGCGCGCCGATGAGGGCGATCAACTGCCCCGCCACTTCGTCAATGACTACGAAACCCGGGTCTTTCCGTGCCGACTCGCGCGCCACCCGGGTGGACGCCGGAATTCCCACCGCCGTCACCAGCGCCGCGGCGGCGATTGCAACCGGAATTTGATGTCCACCCGCGAACGGGGCAAACGCGCGCCATAAGCCGACGGTCGCTACTGACGCCCAGGTCCCCGGGCCGGGCTTCAGCTTGCCAATCCAAAAAAACGTGCCGATCAGCCATGCCCATGCGGTCTTCTGCGCAACGGTGGATGACTCAGGAGCGCTTGCGGTCGTTGTCATCGTGCTTGCTGTCCGGTTTCGAGAGGCGGCCTTGGTCCACAGTGTAATCCGCCTCGCCGAATTGGTCGCCCTGATTGATAGGAGTGGAAACAACGTATCCACCACTGGCCCACTTGCCCAGGTCAATCAGCCGGCAACGTTGGCTGCAGAAGGGGAACTCAGGATCGTCGCGCAGCACCAGCTTGCGGCAGGTGGGACAACGTAGGCTGCGGACACGCTTCTTCGCCATGATTGACCCTATTTTATGGGATGCACGTCGGCGATTTGTAATTTTCAAACCAGAGGCAGTAGAGAAGCCAGCGAAGGTCCCGAGCCGGCCGATTACAAATTACCAATTGCAAATTACAAATTAGAGAATCCGCGCGACTAGGTCGTACTCATGCGCTTCCGTGATCTCGCACCGGTGAAACGTTCCCGGCTCCAGTTCCGACTCGTCGGCAAAGTCGCTGATGAACACCTTGCCGTCAATTTCCGGCGCGTGCATCGGCGTGCGGCCTTCCCACAGCAACTCGGTCTCGCTCGACGGGCCTTCGATCAGCAGGTCGAACTGGCGTCCGAGCAGCGCCTTTTTCCGTTTGCGGCTGATGGTTTTCTGCATTTGCATCAGCTTCCGCCGCCGCCGTTCGATCTCCGCCGGCGGAACCTTCTTGCCTAGCTCGTGCGCGCTGGCGCCCTCCTGGTCGGAGTAGGCAAACGCGCCCATCCAGTCGAACTGCGCCTCGCGCACGAAATCGCACAGCTCGTCGAATTCGCGCTCCGTCTCGCCGGGGAAGCCGACGATGAAGGAGGTGCGCAGCGTCAGGTCGGGAATGGTGCGGCGCATTTTCTCGATCGAGCGCAGGAACAACTCCGCGCCGCCGCCGCGTTTCATGCGCTTCAGCACCGTTGCCGATGCGTGCTGCAGCGGCACGTCCATGTACGAGCAGACCTTCTCCTGCGCCGCGATCGTCTCCAGCAGGCGCCCGGTGATCTTGTTGGGGTACGCGTACAGGAACCGGATCCAGCGCAGCTCTTCGATTCCGGCCAGCTTTTCCAGCAGCAGCGCCAGCCCGTCCTTGAGTCCGAAATCTTCGCCGTAGCAGGTGGTGTCCTGGCCGATGAGCGTGATCTCGCGCACGCCGCCACGCGCCAGCCGCTCCGCCTCGGCGATTACCGACTCGAAGCGCCGCGAGCGGAATTTGCCGCGAAGCTGCGGGATGATGCAGAAGCTGCACGGGTGATCGCAGCCCTCGGCAATCTTGATGTACGCCGAGGCGCGCGGCGTCGCCAGCATTCGCGGCGTGGTCTCGTCGTAAAGGTAATTCGGCAAGTCCGCAATCGCGCCGTCCCATGCCTCACGCGAAAACCGTCCCGCCTGCTCGCGTGCTTGTCCTTCGGCGCGTCCATTACCGCCCAGAATCACAAATGGCGAGCTGCTTTCCTGGCGACCGGCGCCTGGCGACTGCAGCCCAGTTGCTTCCAGAATCTTCGGCAGCTCCCCCGTTCCCACCACCGCGTCCACGTCCGGAATGTCCGTCCGGATCTCGTTGCGGAAGCGCTCCACCAAGCACCCGGCGACCACCAGCTTGCGCGCGCGGCCGTTGGTTTTGTGGCGCGCCATTTCCAGGATGGTGTTCACCGATTCCTGCTGCGCGCTTTCGATGAAGGAGCAGGTATTCACCACGATCACGTCGGCGTCTTCGGCCCGCGCCGTGATCTCCGCGCCAGCCTGCGCCAGCATGCCCATCATGACTTCGGAGTCCACAAGGTTCTTGGGGCAGCCCAGGGACACGAATCCAACCTTCTGCGGCCGCGTCTTTGGCGCGTCCTGCTCAGAAGCAATGGGTTTTTCGAGGGTGACCGGCTGGTCAGGCATGCGGTGCTTCAATTGTAGCAGTACTGAGTACCGAGTACTGAGTACCGAGTAAAAGCAAAACGCTGTCGAAGCTCAGTACTCGGTACTCAGTACTCGGTACTATTTCGCCTTGATTTCCTCGAAGATCTCCGGCAGCCTCGCCGCGTCCTCCGGCGATTTGCCAAACCGCGCCCGCTCGTAATGCCGCGTGAACGCCGCCACGGAATCATGCAGCGGCGGGTCCGGAATGCTGGCCACGAACTCGCGCGGCGTCTGCGCCGGCTTCTTGGGAAATCCTTTTCTGTCCAGCGACCGGATCATGCGTGCGTACCAGATGCTGGCTGCGGCGCCCGGAGCCTTCACCGGGTTGCGCGCCACCCGGTGCCGGTGCGCCGCTCTCCAGATGCGTGCCGCGTTCGCCAGCAGCACGCACAGCATCATCGTCAGCAGCGCGCCCATCGCCCACGTGCGCGGACTGCGCTCGGCATCGCTGTGCACGCGGCGCGCCCGCGCCACCAAGTCTTGATAATGGCGGCGGAGCCAGGTGCGTGCCTGGTCGCCCACCGTGCGTCCGTGCGCCATTGCCGTGATGGTGAGCGTGCGCTGGTGCAGGAAGTCGTAGTTAATCACCCACTCGCGCCAGAACTCGCGCGCCGCGTCCAGGTAAAGCAGGAAGCGGTGCATGCTCCCGACCACCAGTTTCGGATCCGCCGGCGTCGGATCGAAGCTCACCCAGGCGTAGCCCGGAATGTACGCCTCCACCCAGGAGTGCGCGTCGCGTCCGCGCACGATGTAGCTGCCCGTCAGGTCGTTGTATTCGCCGCCGCGGAAGCCGTTCACGATCCGCGCCGGGATTCCCAGCGTGCGCAGCATCACCGCCATGGCTGACGCGAAATACTCGCAATGCCCTTCCTTGCGTTCGAACAGGAAATACACCAGCGGGTCCGGCGGCGGCGTAGTCGCCATCTGCAGGCTGTAGCCGTAACGGGTGCGCAGGTAGAGCTCGATCGCCGACGCCTTCTCGTAATCCGTTCCCGCACCCGCCGTGATCTGCTGCGCCAGTTCGGTTACCCGCCGGTCCACACGCCCCGGGAGCCGGAGGTAGATCATGGTGATGTCGGCCGGAACCTTGCCGGCCGGCCGCCGCAGCCGTTCCGCGCCCGGCTGCCCCCACAGCGACGACGCGGTGTAGCTCTCCGTCATGCGGTTGCGGTCCAGGTTGTACACCGCGCCGCTGTCGTCCACCCCGATTTCCGCGATCCGACCTAGCACGCTGATCGGCACCGGCGCCAAAAACAGCACGTTGGTCCCGATCGGCTCCATCAGGACTTTGTAGGACAGTGGCCGCAGTCCGCTGCGGTCGACCGGCAGGTTCCGCGCGTTGGTCTGGGCCAGCGACAAGTTATAGCGCCCCATGCCAGTCAGGCGGACTTCCGGGTCGTAGCGCGGGTTGGACGTCATCGCCTCCATCGTGCTCGACACCGGGTTCTTCCACTCCTTGCCGTTGAACTCCGCCAGCGCCACGCCGCGCCACTTCAGGTCGGCGTAGGCGCCGCGGTCGCCCTCGATCTCGATGTGCATGACCACCGTGTCCGACTGCTTGATGCGCCCGATCTCGCCCAATTGCACGTGGTCGCTGAATCCGCTGACGAACTCGTTGCGCGGCGCATAGGCGCTCAGGTAGCCCGCCGACAGCCGCGGCAGGACGAAGAAAATCGCCGCCGCTCCCAGCACCACCGACGCCGTAATCAGCAGCGCGATACTGGAGAGCGAGCGCATCATCCGCCGCGCAGGGTTGGGCACCGCCGGCGCCGGCAGCGCATGCGACGCGGCCTCCGCCGAGCGCTTCATCTCCATGCTGATAAACGTCGCCACCGCCAGCAGCATGAACGCGCAGAACGCGCCGAAAAATACCGTGTCCACCGTCAGCACCGCCGCCGCCAGCACTTCGAGAAACGAAAGGATCGCCAGGTAGAGGTGGTCGCGGTTGCGCTGCACCGAGAAAATCTTCACCACCATGACGAACAGCACCAGGTGCACGGTGGCGTCCACGTAACTGCCGGAGACGAGGAAAATGTCGGCGGCGTAGAACAACACGTAAAACAGCGTCAGGTACGACGTCCAGCGCTCGGGAATCTGCAGCGTGCGCCCGCGCAGCATCAGGTAAGCGCGCAGCAGCAGCGCCGCGGAGACCGTCACCAACGAAACCGCGTCCAGCCGCCCCGTCATGGTCAGCGTCACGAACCCGGTGGTCACCAGCAGGAAGAGCGAAATCTGGAAATACTGCTCGATGGTGTTGCGGAAGGTGGGCGCCTGCCGGGCCGCGGGTGGCGTCAGGATGGAGATGAACTCGAGTTTTTCGCCGCCGGGCACAGCGCTATTGTGGCACAGGGTTATCGGTTAACGGTTGTCGGTTCTCATTTACCGAAAACCGACGACCGAAAACCGACAACGATCACGCCGTCGCGCGAATGTTAGAATCAACCGTGTCGGGCATCGGCCCCGCGCGACGTATTCCCGCCAATCCCGCCAGGTCCGGAAGGAAGCAACGGTAACGGGCTCTTACGTGCGCAGCGGGTTCGCCGGTGTCCGGCTTTTTATTTTGGACACACCCGCCCCTTTCGTTCAGAATGTCTGTTTTTGCGCGGGTCCTCAGTCCCGAATCACGACGCCCGGATCGGTGGGCGCTTGCGACTCGCAACTCGGGACGCGCGGCTGCGAAACGGAGACCTCATTGAATACTCCCATTCGGGCGAAGATCACCTCCCTTGGCACCTACGTTCCTCCGCGTGTCCTCTCCAATCAGGACCTGGAAAAGATGGTGGAAACCAGCGACCAGTGGATCATGGAGCGCACCGGTATCCGCGAGCGCCATCTCGTCGACAAGGGCGTGGCCGCCAGCGATCTTGCTTTCGAAGCCGCCAAGTGCGCCCTGCTGAAACGGGGCATCGCACCCGAGGAGATCGAGGCCATCATCGTCGGCACGGTCACCCCCGACATGTTTTTCCCCTCGACCGCATGCCTGGTGCAGCACAAGCTGGGCGCGAAAGGCGCCTGGGGCTTCGATCTTTCCGCCGCCTGCTCCGCTTTCGTGTACGCCTTGCAGGCCGGAGCGCAGTTCATCAACAGCGGCGCACACAAGAAAGTGCTGGTCATCGGCGCCGACGTGATGTCATCAATCATCGACTACACCGATCGTGCTACCTGCATCATCTTCGGCGACGGCGCCGGCGCCGTGCTCTTGGAACCCGCGTCGGAAGGCGAGGACGCCGGCTTGATCGATTTCCTGCATTACGTGGACGGCGCCGGCGGCTGCTCGCTCTATATGCCCGGGGGCGGCAGCCTGAATCCCTCGTCGCACGAGACCGTGGACAAGAAAATGCATTTCGTCCACCAGGACGGCCAGTCCGTGTTCAAGTATGCGATCCGCAACATGGCCGATGTCTGCGAGCGCTTGCTCAAGCGCAACGGCCTCACCCCCAAGGACGTAGACTGCTTCATTCCGCACCAGGCCAACAAGCGCATCATGACCGCCACCGCTGAGCGTCTCGGCCTCCGCGCGGAAGCGCCCATCATCAATATCGACCGCTTCGGCAACACCACCGCCGCCACCGTGCCGCTCGCCATGCAGACTGCCATTGACGAAGGCAAGCTGAAAAAGGGAAGCCTGGTGCTGCTGGCCTCGGTGGGCGCCGGGTTTACGACGGGCGCGACGCTGTTGCGCTGGGCGTATTGACGAAAGACCGAAAGACCGAGAGACTGATGGACCTATGAAACGCGTTACCGGCATCGGCGGCATTTTCATCAAGGCGAAGGACCCGCAGGCGATGTACGCCTGGTACGAAAAACACCTCGGCATGAAACACATGCCCGATCTGCAATCGGTGGACTTCCCCTGGAAGGACAGCGCAACCGGCGAGGAAGCCCACACCTACTGGTCGCTGTTCAAAGAGAACACAGACTACTTCGACCCCAGCAAATCCGCGGTGATGATCAACTACCGCGTCGCCGACATGGACGCCGTCATCGCCGGGCTTCAATCCGAAGGCATAGAAATCCTCGGACGCGAGGACTACGACTACGGCCGCTTCGCCTGGATCGTGGATCCCGAGGGCAACAAGATCGAACTCTGGCAGCCGCCGAAGAAGACTTAACCACGGATTCCCACGGATTCCCACGGATCAGAACAAGAAACAAAACGCGCCAACGTTCCGGCGCGTCTCTTCCCTTATCTTTTTCCGATCCGTGTTTATCCGTGGCGATCCGTGGTTAATTTTTCCTACGGATGAGTCATCGTCTCCGGTTTCACCAGCTTGTCAAACTCATCCGCCGTCAGGAAGCCCATCTTCACCGCCGCTTCCTTCAAGCTGCTGTGCTCCACGTGCGCTGTGTGCGCCACTTTCGCGGCGTTGTCATACCCAATCTTGGGCGCGAGCGCGGTCACCAGCATGAGCGAGTTCTTCACGTACCAATCCACTTTGTCGCGGTTCACTTCGATGCCGTCGATCATGAACTCGACAAATCCGTGGCAGGCGTCGGTGATCAGCGTCACCGAGTGCAGGAAGTTGTAAATGATCACCGGCTTGAATACGTTGAGTTCGAAGTTTCCCTGCGACCCGGCGAAGCCCACCGCCGCCGTCGCCCCGTGCACCTGCGCGCACACCATGGTCATGGCCTCGCACTGCGTGGGGTTCACCTTGCCCGGCATGATGGACGATCCCGGCTCATTCTCCGGAATCGTCAACTCGCCCAGCCCGCAGCGCGGCCCCGACGCCAGCCAGCGAATGTCGTTGGAGATTTTCACCATGGACGCCGCTAGCGTCTCCATCGCTCCCTGCGCGAACACCACTTCATCGTGCGCCGACAGCGCCGCGAACTTGTTGGGATGCGAGCGGAAGGGAAGTCCGGTCAGTTCGGCGATCTTCTTTGCGGCCCGCTCGGCAAATTCCGGATGCGTGTTCAGGCCCGTACCCACTGCCGTCCCGCCGATCGCCAGCTCGTACAAACCTTCGAGCACCATCTCCAGCCGCCGGATGTCGCGCTCCACCAGGCTCGCCCACCCGCCAAACTCCTGCCCGATGGTGAGCGGCACCGCGTCCTGCAGGTGCGTGCGCCCGATCTTCACGATGCTGTCGAATGCCTTCGCTTTGCGCTCGATCGCCTGCTGCACCGTCTTCAGCGCCGGGATCAGCGCCCTCTTCACGCGCTCCGCCGCCGCGATGTGCATCGCCGCCGGAAACGTGTCATTCGACGATTGCGACATGTTGACGTGATCGTTGGGGTGGATCGGCTTCTTCGACCCCATCTCCCCGCCCGCCATTTCGATGGCGCGGTTGGAGATCACCTCGTTCACGTTCATGTTGGTCTGGGTGCCGCTGCCCGTCTGCCAGATGCGCAGAGGAAACTGGTCGTTGAGCTTGCCGGCGATCACCTCGTCGGCCGCCTGCGCGATCAGTTTCGCTTTGTCCGGCGGCAGTTTTCCCAGGTCCTGGTTGACCAGCGCGCACGCTTTTTTCAGGATGCCGAACGCCCGGATCAGCTCCGGCGGCATGGTGTCGCGGCCGATGTTGAAGTGAATCAGCGAGCGCTGCGTCTGCGCGCCCCAGTAAACGTTGGCGGGCACCTCGATCTTGCCCATGCTGTCGGATTCAACGCGCGTGCGCGGCTTCTCTACCGTGGTTGCCATATCGCGCTCCTGAAATGAGTACCGAGTACCGAGTACCGAGTGCTGCAATTATGCCGGGAAAATTATAGTCCTCACGGGCCAGGTGATTGTGCGCTGGAGCACACAACTGGGTGACATGCGTGGGCGTTCTTGCTCGGTACTAGGTACTCAGTACTCGGCACTTATCTCCAAAATTCTGCCATTCGACAATCCCGCCTCGTGAATCCAATCCCCGTGCCTCCCGACAACACCCAGAAGTTCGACCTCCTCGTCATCGGCGCCGGCCCCAGCGGCCTGGCCTCCGCCATCGAGACGCAGCGCGCCGGCTTTCGCGTGCTGCTCATTGACAAAGGCTGCCTGGTCAATTCGCTCTTCCATTACCCGGCGAACATGACCTTCTTCACCACGCCAGAATTGTTGGAAATCGGCGACATCCCTTTCCCCAGCGCCAACGTCAAGCCCACGCGCGAGGAGGCGCTGGAGTACTACCGCAAGGTCGCCGAGCACTACCGCCTCGACGTCCGCCAGTACGAGCGCGTGGACGAGGTCTCGGGCAGCGACGGCGATTTCCTGGTCCGCACCTCGACCGTCGAGGCCGACATTCTCGGCGCGCTGGAAGGTCCAGAAAAACGCCACGTCCCCGGCCGCCGCGCCGAATATCGTGCCCGCAAGCTGGTCGTCGCCACCGGCTATTACGACCTGCCCAACCTCATGCAGATCCCCGGCGAGGACCTGCCCAAGGTCTTCCATTATTATCGCGAGCCGCACCCGTTCTTCGGCCGCGACGTGCTGGTTATCGGCGGCAAGAACTCCGCCGCCATCGCCGCGCTGGAACTCTGGCGGCACGGCGCACGCGTCACCCTCGTCCACCGTGAAGAAGCCCTGCACCCGCATGTCAAGTATTGGATCAAGCCTGACATCGAGAACCGCATCAAGAACGGCGAAATCACCGCCTACTTCCGCACCGTGGTCAAGGAGATTCTGCCTGAGTCGGTTGTCATCCAGACCCGTAGCATTGCCGGCTGGCTGTGGGCAAATCGCGGCGAAGTGCGCCTGAAAAACGATTTCGTTTTTGCGCTCACCGGCTATCACCCGGATTACGAGTTCCTGCGCAGTCTCGGCGTGCAGCTTACGCCCGAGGAGTGCCGCCCCATCGTCAACCGGGAGACGCTCGAAACCAACGTGTCCGGCATTTATGTGGCGGGCGTCATCGTTGCCGGCTCCAACACCAGCGAAATTTTCATCGAGAACGGCCGCTTCCACGGCCAGCACATCGCCCAGGATCTGAAGAAAAAGCTGTCAGCTCTCAGCTCTTAGCTTTTGGCTGACAGCTCAGAGCTATTACAATGCTGTCATGCGCACTTCTCTGATCATCCTGACGATCGCGATCGCGTCACTGGTCGCGTGCAACCAATCCTCCGCTCCCGCTTCCGTGTCGGCGAAACCCGGCGAGACCGCGAAATCTGCCGATCCCGTTCAACAAAAGCTCCAGGATCTGGCTGGCTCCACCGCCACCGACTGCGGCCGCGTCAAATCGCAGGCGCCGGACCTGACGCAAAAAGCCGGCGACTGCGCCATGCAAGCCGCCAAGGACAAGCACGCTTTCTACGTTGCCTACGACATGCCCGGCCTCACCGTGGGTGTGGCCGGCAATTCGGAAGGAAAGCTTTTCTCCATCCAGTCGGAACAAACGGACAACCCGCCAACGAGCGCGAAGGCGGAAGTCAAGAGCGCCCCCTGTCCATCTGACCTGCGCTTCGCGCAGAGTGGGCGCGTCACTTGCATGGCCCTCGGCGTCGGCATGGGCGGCACCGGCGCCAACCCGCATGGCGGCATGCCGCCCGCTACCGGCGAGAATCCCCACGGCGGGATCACCATGCCGAATCTCGGCACCCCCAACCCCCACGGGACGGCGCAGCCCTCGCATCCGCCGGCCAGCAAAACGCCGCCCAAGCAATAATTCCATGCGCACTCACCACCGAGGCACCGAGGACACAGAGGTGCACCGAGTTTTTCATCTCCTTGTCTCGGTGAATCTCGGTGTGCTCGGTGACTCGGTGGTCAAGAACGCTCAATTACGCATCCGTAACTTGGTTAACTAGCGACCCGCCGCCTCGCACAATTCCCTGACTGCCTCCTGCACTCTCGCCGCCAACTCGCCCAGGTCTTTGCGGGTGTACTCCGCCATCGGAATTGGTTCGCCGACCACCAGCCGCAGCGGTGCCCGCCGCAAGTGCGCCGACCCGATCGGCAGGCCTGCATACGTTCCCAGGATCGCCACCGGCACCACCTCCGCCTGCGCCTTCATCGCGACATAAAACGCGCCGCGCCGAAAGGGCAGCATCTTGCCGGTCGGCGAGCGCTCTCCTTCAGGGAATACGACCACGGACATGCCTCGTTGCAGCGTCTTCACCGCCTCGCGCAACGCTCGGCGCGAGAGCGCGACGCCTTCCGGCGCGATTTCCAGCGCGCCCGCCCGGCGCAGGTACCAGCCGATCAACGGCACGCGAAACACCAGCCGGTGCGCCATGATGCGGAACGCAAACGGCAGATGCGCGTAGAGCAGGGGAATATCGAGCGCGGAAAGATGGTTGGCGGCGTAGAGGCGCGGCTTGCCGGCATCGATCCGCTCCAGGCCTTCCACCGTGACCGGCGCCAGCAGCTTGAGCAGCAACCGCGCCCACCAGCGCACCACCGCATGCTGCGCCCGGCCGCTCTGGTCAAGGCGCGCCAGCACCAGGCAAATCGGTTCCACGATGATGGTGAGGAGAAGGATGGCGGGCCAGAACAGCAGCAGCGCCCGGGCCCAGCTCAGCAGATTGCGAACGGTTTTCGGTTGGCGGTTATCGGTGTTCGGTAATCGGCGGAGATTTTCAGTCGTCCCTACGGGACTTCTCATCTTTGCGCGATCATTCCCGGCACTGAAGTGCCGGGCTATTTTCATGCGTCGCTACGCGACTGACGCCGGCCTTCCGGCGACAATCGGAGAACCAAAATTCGAAAACCCGCAATCAAAAACGACACCCGGCAAGGCGTAACCGATAATCGATGACCGGTAACCGAAAACCGTGAACTGAAAACCGATAACCGAAAACCGAAAACCTAATCCAAATCGATCGCTTCCGACCCCAACTGCTGGTTCATCAGCCGCGACACCAGCGGCTTCAGTCCCTCGCCGGTTTTCGCCAGCACGAAATCGTTCTGGTCATCGTTCCAATCCAGCTTGAAGCTGGTGGAGAGCGCGGAAATCCATATCTGCCGCACCGGCGCATTTCGCGATATCACGAACCGCCCCGGCGGCTCTTCGAAGCCGATGTGCAGCGCGCCGGACTGGTCTTCCACCTCGAAGTCGGCGTCGTCCTCGGCTTCAATCAGCGATTGCTTCAACGATTCCATTGCGGCGTCGGCGTGCCGCCTGAACTCCATTTCTTCCATGGCGCGGCATTCTAGCATTTCGCGGTCTGCTCTCAGCCATCAGCTATCAGCTTTCAGCCGGAAGGTGGAGCGCGACGCAGGCTGCTTGCCTTATCGGGAGGTGGGCAGACACGGGTTCGGAGTACTTCTCAGTCGCTCATAACGAAATTCGCCCGCGTTCCACTTGAAGCTAGTGCAAGTAGGCCGCTGCAAATACCGATTCTCCAGATCTCTTACCGACCATTGAACCAGGGGCTGATTGTCACTTGCGAACTTTCCCCGGGCTTCGGCCAGAATACCGCCGGGTTCATTACCAACCGCCGTCGTATAGAACCAGCGTTTCTCGATCGCGCACCAACGTTGTGCTGGTGCTGTCTGATCGCAAGACCTACGTCGGCATACAAACGACAGCACGCGGCGCAGTTCACCGCCATGCATCCGGAAGTGTGCCTCGTCCTGAGTGTATATGCCTGTGCCGCCGCCGCTAGCGCGTAGGACCAGTTCAAAATGCTGCGGCGTGGCCGGGCCGGGCTGCGGGGCAGGATGAAGTTGGACGAACTCGGTCAACGCGTCCCGGTCTACGTACATTTCGTACTTGCACCAGCAGACAAAGGCCGCAACGCGTTTCCATTGCCGATCTGCCGGCGTGGCGATCGCCACCGCCGTTGTCTGCGCCTCCGAGATCTGGACAGCGAGTATTGCCTGCTGCGTCGCGTCCTCGCCGAGTGCGGCATAGGCCAACCGAACCTGATCGGGCGTCGCGACCTTATTGCCAACGATCTGGCTCGGAGACGTCTGCGACCACACGGCCAACTGAACCTGCTGATCGGTAAGGCCGAGCAGGTGGAACGCATTTAGGCGGGTTTGTTCGTCGCTGGAACGCAGATCGCGGGCAACGGACTCCGGGGTGGGCCAGCGCACATGTTCCCGGCGCATGCCAAGATAGCCAACCTCTTCACCGACCGCTGGCTTCGGTTCCTGCGCCACGGCGACGGCGGATACCAGTAGAACTCCCACAGCGCCGAGGAGCAAAAAACGCCGCATCATCGCTATTCACCGATTGCGCGTCACTGAGATTGCGAGTCGCTGACCTAAAACGGAATATCCTCATCCGTAATCTGCGTGCTCGCCGCCGGCTCCGGCTCCGGTGTGCGCTGATCCATATTCGACGACGCCGCCGCCGCGCCGCGCCCCCGCCCGCCGCCACCTTCGCCGCCCTCGCCGCCGCCGCGTCCGCCCAGCAGCACCAGGTCGTTGACGACGATGTCGGTACGATATTTCTTTTGCCCGGTTTCCTTGTCGTCCCAGGAGTCGGTCTTCAGGCGCCCTTCGATATAAACCTGGCTGCCCTTCTTGCAATACTCGCCGACAACCTCCGCTGTGCGTTGCCAGGCCACGATGCTGTGCCACTCGGTGCGGTCCTGCCAGTTGCCGTCCTTGTCCTTGTAGCGCTCGTTGGTCGCCAGGCTGAACTTGGCCACGGGCGTGCCGCTCGGCGTGTATTTGACCTCGGGGTCCTTCCCCAAGTGTCCGACTAAGATGACCTTGTTAACGCTCTTTGGCATGAAATGCTCCTCATGAGTCCGTGTGAAAGGGGCCAGTGTAGCAGAAAGTCTGTCAGTCTATCGGTCTCTCAGTCTGGGCGGGTCTATCGGTCTTTCAGTCTCTCGGTCTGTCGGACGGAACAGAACGACTGATGGACCGACAGACCGATAGATCGATTCGACCAATCGACCAACCAACGGAATGTGCGCTTTGTCACAATTTTCCCCGTAACTTGCTGAAAACCCAAAGTCGTGCCGCTCCGCTCGCCTCCCAACTCCGCCGCTTGACCACGATTTTCCTCCGTTCGACAAATTCCATTCTTCGTTCCCATTTCGGACCCGCAGAATGGTGTGCGCCGCGGTGTTGCCCGGTGAGGATGGCGACCCGCGATTCAGGCAAACCCCTATTCGGGGCAAAGGTGGGGAAATGAGCACATCTACGCAGATTCCTAGCGGTCCAGGCTTGGTGCAGATTTCATCACTCGAAGACATGATCCGCGATCGCGTTGCCGAGGAGCGCGCGCGCCTGGAAAAAGAGGCTGGCGTGGTCCACAAGCAGGTGCACCACTTCCAAAAACCGGTGGAGCGCACCTTCACCGCGGAACAGCGCTCCAAGACCACGCTGCTGTTCGGCGGCCTGACCTGGAAGCACGAGAAGCTCATCCACGGCGCCCTGGAAGGCCTGGGCTACCGTTGCGAGGTCGTGCCCGTGCCCGACGTCAAAGCCTTCCAGCTCGGCAAGGAGTACGGCAACAACGGCCAGTGCAACCCGACCTACTTCACCGTCGGCAACCTGGTCCAGTACCTCCAGAAGCTGGAGGAATCCGGCGTCCGGCGTGAAGACCTGCTCAACAACTACATCTTCCTCACCGCGGGCGCCTGCGGCCCGTGCCGCTTCGGCATGTACGAAGCCGAATACCGCCTCGCCTTGCGCAACGCCGGTTTTGACGGCTTCCGCGTCATGCTCTTCCAGCAGTCCGGCGGCCTCAATCAGGGCGAAGCCGAAGCCGGCCTCGCCATGAACCTCGATTTCTTCCTCAACCTGCTCAATGCCATGAACATGGGCGACGTGATCAATGAAGTCGCGCACCAGATCCGCCCCTTCGAGCTCAACGCCGGCGAGACCGACGCTGTCCTCGACGAGTGCGTGGATTACATGCACGAGGTGCTGAAGAAGAAATCGCCGTGGTCCATCGAAGGCGCGCTCGGCAAGCTCGGCAAGAACATCCCCATGAAGGGAACCGTCGAGTACGTCGGCAAATTCCTCAACCAGCTTTACAGCGACGACTACACGACCGCGCTCAACCACGTCCGCGACCGCTTCGCCTCCATTAAGGTGGACCGCCTCAAGGTGAAGCCCATCGTCAAGATCACTGGCGAATTCTGGGCGCAGACCACCGAGGGCGACGGCAACTTCAACATGTTCCCCTTCCTGGTCCGCGAAGGCGCGCAGATCATCGTCGAGCCCATTGGCACCTGGATCATGTACATGATCCACCAGGTGGTGCAGAAGATCCGCGACACCAAGGGCCTGGAAGAGGGCGCGGTCATGCCGCCCCCGTGGCGTCTCGACAAGCAGGCCAAGATCGAGATGAACTACCGCCAGAAGCTCGCCAAGCTGAAGGCGGCCGAGGTCATCTTTTCCCGCGAGTACCACAAGATCGTGGACTCTCTCGGCGGCACGGCGCACAAGCTGGTCAACCAGTACGAGCTGCAGCGCCTCGGACATCCCTACTACAACTCGCGCGCCGGCGGCGGCGAAGGCCACCTCGAGGTCGCCAAGAACATTTATTACTCCAACAAAGAGCTCTGCCACATGGTGCTCTCCCTCAAGCCCTTCGGCTGCATGCCCTCAACGCAATCGGACGGCGCGCAGTCCGCGGTCGTCGCCCACTACAAGGACATGATCTTCCTGCCCATCGAGACCTCCGGCGAAGGCGAGATCAACGCCCACAGCCGTGTCCAGATGGCGCTCGGCGAAGCCAAGGCCAAGGCCAAGATCGAGTTCAGGGAAGTGCTGGAGAAACTCGGCAAGACCGCCGACGAACTCCGCGCCTACGTGGACGCGAATACGGAAATGTCGAGCGCTCTGTACAAAGTTCCCAAGTACAAGGGCGTCATCGGCACCGCGCCAAACTTCGCCATCCACGTCGCCGAAAAAATGGGCGCCAGCGTTCCGTACCACGCCGAGGCCCACTAATTTGAACCGCAAAGGACGCGAAGGACGCCAAGGCGTTTTCCTTTCCATCCTTTGCGGCCTTTGCGGTTGAAGGTTTTCCCAGGAGAACCATGCCAGGACTTACCGACAAAGCGGATTCCACGAAGAAATACGACCAGCTATGGATGGGCCTTGACGTTGGCTCCACCACGGTGAAGGTCGTCGTCATTGACGGCGACACCGACACGATCCTGTGGGCGGACTACCAGCGCCACGAAACCAAGCAGCCCGAAAAGGCGATCGAGATGCTCAAGGCCATCTCCGCCGATTTTCCCAACACGCCGGCAGAAAATATCCGCGTGTTCATTACCGGCTCGGGCGGCTCCGGTATCGCCAAGCACATCGGCGCCAAGTTCGTGCAGGAAGTCAATGCGGTCTCTCTTGCCGTGGAAAAGCTTTACCCCGCGTGCGGCTCGGTCATCGAACTCGGCGGCCAGGACGCCAAGATCATCATCTTCAAGGAAGACCCGGAGACCGGCAAAAAGAAGAAGCTGCCCTCGATGAACGACAAGTGCGCTGGCGGCACTGGCGCCGTCATCGACAAGATCAACGCCAAGCTCCGCATTCCCTCCGAGCAGCTTTGCCAGATGGGCTACAAGGGCCTGAAGCTGCATCCGGTGGCCGGCAAGTGCGGCGTCTTTGCCGAAACCGACATCAACGGCCTGCAAAAGCAGGGCGTGCCTCCCGACGAGCTCATGGCCTCGCTGTTCGAGTCCATCGTCCAGCAGAACCTTTCGGTCTTGACGCGCGGTAACACGCTGCGTCCGGTCGTCCTGCTGCTCGGCGGCCCCAACTGCTACATCAAGGGCATGCGCGACTGCTGGAAGGTGAACATTCCCAAGATCTGGGAAGAGCGCAATTACCCGCTGCCCGAAGGCGTCAATCCCGAAGACCTCATCACCACTCCCGATAACGCCCAATACTTCGCCTGCATCGGCGCTGTCGAATACGGCAAGTCCGAAGACCCCGGCATCGGTCAGTATGTTGGCTTCGACAAATTGGAGTGGTACATCACCGAAGGCCGCGCCCAGGAAAAAGCCAAGAAGGGCGGCGCGCAGGCTCTCGCCAGGAGTCCGGAAGAGCTCGACGATTTCAAGACGCGCTACACCAAGAAGAAATTTATCGCCACCACCTTCCAGCCCGGTCAGGTGGTCGAAGGCTTCATGGGCATTGACGGCGGCTCCACTTCGACCAAGGCCGTTCTGGTTGACAAGAACCGCAATGTCCTCTGCAAGACCTACCAGCTTTCGCGCGGTAATCCGATTGAGGACACCCAGGAGGTCGTGGCTAAAGTAGCCAAGCAAATCAGCGACCAAGGGGCAATACTTAAAGTGTTAGGTGTAGGCACCACGGGCTACGCCAAGGACATTTTGAAAGACGCCGTCGGCGCCGATGTCGCCCTGGTCGAAACCGTCGCCCACACCCAGGCCGCGCTCCACTTCTATGCCGACGCGGACGTCATCTGCGACGTCGGCGGCCAGGACATCAAGATCATCATCCTCAAAGACGGCCGCGTGAAGGACTTCAAGCTCAACACGCAGTGCTCCGCCGGCAACGGCTATTTCCTCCAGGGCACCTGCGAGAGCTTCGGCTTCAAGGTCGAAGAGTTCGCCGACATCGCGTTCAACGCCAAGGGCTACCCGCAATTCGGCTACGGCTGCGCCGTGTTCATGCAGTCCGACATCGTGGACTTCCAACGCCAGGGCTGGAAGCCGGAAGAAATTATGGCCGGCCTGTGCAACGTGCTGCCCAAGAACATCTGGCTCTACGTGTCGCAGATTCCCAACCTGTCGGCGATCGGGAGAAAGTTCATTCTCCAGGGCGGCACGCAGCACAACCTCGCCGCCGTTAAATCGCAGGTGGACTTCATCGAGTCGCGATTCAAGGGCAAGGAAGTCAAGCCCGAGGTCATTGTCCACCAGCACTGCGGCGAAGCCGGCGCCATCGGCTGCGCCTTCGAAGCGGTGCGCCTGTGGGAGAACGGCAAACAGACTACTTTCATCGGCCTTGACCAGGTCGCCTCCATCACCTTCACCACCACCCGCAATGAAGCTACCCGCTGCTATTTCTGCAAGAACAAGTGCCTGCGCACCTTCATTGACGTCAAGACCGCGGTGCCGAACCCGAACTATAAGCCGCCGGTGAAGACCAAGGTCCCGCTGACCGACGGCGCGCAGCGCCTCATCATCGCCACCTGCGAGAAGGGAACGGTTGAAAACGTCGAGGAGATGCGCGTCATCAAGGGCGACATTGACGCCATCAAGAAAGAAAACCCCAACCTGGTGGAGATCGCGGCCAAGGCGGCCTTCAAGAGCTACGAGCCGCCGGTCGTGGCCGATCCGCTGCCGAAAATGCAATTCACCGCCGCGCAGAAAAAACGTGCCGAGCTGATGAAGAAGCGCTCCGAACTGAAGATCGGCATGCCCAAAGCGCTCAACATGTACTCCTGCGGCCCGTTCTTCACCGCCTACTTCGAGTCGCTCGGCCTCAAGGCGGAAAACCTCATCTGGTCGGAGTACACCAGCGAGCAGCTCTACAAGGAAGGCGCCAAGCGCGGCGCCATCGATCCCTGCTTCCCGTCCAAGGTCGGCATCCCGCACGTCCACAACCTGCTCTACGCCATTCACCCCAAGAAGCAGCTCGACATCATCTTCTTCCCGATGATCGATTCGCTGCCCACCTTCCTGGTGAAGACGCAGAGCTCGCGCGCCTGCCCCACCGTCACCGCTACTCCGTCGTCGGTGAAAGCCGCATTCACCAAGGAATCCGACTTGTTCACCGAAAAGGGCGTCATCTGGAAGGACACGCTCATCGAGCTGACCGACCCCAAGGTCGCGCATCGCCAGATGTACGACGACTGGAAAGACATCCTCGGCCTCAGCGAGGAAGAGAACTACCGCGCCGTCGAGCAGGGCATGGCCGCCATGCTGAAGTTCGACAACGACATCATGCGCGGCACCGCCCGCGAGGTCCTCAAGAAGCTGGAGCGCGAGGACAAGCTCGGCATCGTGCTCCTCGGCCGCCCCTACCACAACGATCCCGGCATCAACCACGAGATCCTGGAAGAATTCCAAAAGCTCGGCTACCCCGTCTTCTCCCAGGATTCGCTGCCGCTGGACGATGAGATCATCTGGAAGCTGTTCGGCGACGAAGTCAAGATGGGTGTCATCTCGCACCCGCTCGATGTCTCCGACGCCTGGAAGAACTCGTACTCCGAGAACACCACGCGCAAGGTCTGGGCGGCGAAGTACATCGCGCGCCATCCCAACCTGGTCGCGCTCGAATTGTCCAGCTTCAAGTGCGGCCACGACGCGCCCATTTACACCGTGATCGAGGAAGTCGTCGAGCACTCCGGCACGCCGTACTTCTGCTTCAAGGATATTGACGAGAACAAGCCGACCGGTTCCATCAAGATCCGCGTCGAGACCATCGGCTACTTTCTCAAGCGCTACCGCGAAGACATGGTGCGCAACAACCAGAAGCAACTGACGGTCGAGGAGCAGCTCAAGCAGTTCGAGCAGCGCCTGCGCCACGAGCTCACTCTGGCCGCCAGCGTCGGCTCCAAGGCGGGTTGCTGGGGCACCGAAGAAACCGCGCCGGCCGAACTGATTTCCATCGCCGGCGTCCAGCAGGGACAGCAGGACCTGGTCGAAATGGCCGGAGACTAGCTGGGAAGAGCGCGCTGGGAAGGGCACGGCTTTAGCCGTGCCAACAAGCGCTTATCGAACGCGGGCTTTAGCCCCTGAGGTTTCCTTCTGGGCTGATCGCCTTCTTCCCCTTTGCCGACGCGGAGGGGCTTTTTTCTGGAATCCTTCGCACGTTTTATGAATCCGTAACGGCTAACGACCAACGACCAACGACTGCTTCCGGAGGTCCCATGCCCACGACGAAAACCCATTACATCCCCGCCGGCTATCACTCCGTCACGCCGTACATCATCGTGCGCAACGCCGCCCGTGCCCTCGACTGGTACAAAAACGTGTTTGGGGCGCAGGAAGAGTTCCGTTTTCCCACGCCCGACGGAAAAATCGGCCACGCCGAAATCAAGATCGGCGATTCTCACATCATGCTCGCCGATGAATTTCCCCAGATGAACGCCGTCAGCCCCGAAACCATCGGCGGCACCGCCTCCGCCCTCATGATTTACGTCGAGGACGTGGACTCCGTCTTCAAGAAGGCTGTCGCCAACGGCGCGAAAGTGAAGCAGGAACCTCAGGACAAGTTCTACGGCGACCGCAATGCCACTATCTACGACCCCTTCGGCCACCAGTGGACGATTGCCACCCACGTCGAAGACGTTTCGCCGGAAGAAATGCAGCGCCGCGCCGCCAGCCAGAAGTGATCGGGAAGGGCATTAGCCGTGCCCAACGACCACCCCTAGTTTTTGTCATTCCGACCCTGACGCGAAGCGGAAGGGGGAGGAATCTGCTTTTGCCGTCGACCATCGACCATCGACCGTCGACTGTTCACCCGCTTTGTTACAATAAAACGCAGGCGAGGATCTGCACGGATGGCAATGGAATCCGATAAGGTGATGTTCGAGATTTACCGCGAGGCCGCTTACACCGGCAAGTACCGCGTCGTCTATTACACCGAACTCAACGAGAATAACAAAGAGTGGGAGATCAACCGCGCCCTTTCCGGAGAGCACTTCTACGACGGCTTCATCAAGAACTACCGCAAGGACGAGGCCAAGGACATCATTGACGCCATCTTGAAGCGCATGAACGACGGCGAGAAGCTTGCGCCCACCGATGTGGAAACCGCGCTCAGCGAGCATATCGCGGCGGGATAGTCTTTCGGTCTATCAGTCAATCGGTCGCGGTGACCGATGGACCGATAGACTGATAGACCGACAGACTGACAAACTGACATACTGAGAAACTGAGACCATGTCCACCCAACCGCAAATGAACCCGGGGATGGTTCCCGACGAGCTGAAGCACGAGCCCCGCTCCAAGGGCCTCACCACCGCGCGCAAAAAGAAACCCAAAGAGCTGGCGGTGATCACCGAGTGTTGCACCGGCTGCGCCGGCTCGCCTGCCTGCGTGGAATATTGTCCGGTGGAGGATTGCATGTTCTGGGTTCCGGACGAAGATCATCCGCCCTTCGGCCGCATCCAGGTGGATCCGCTGCTCTGCATCGGCTGCAAGAAGTGCACCAGCAAGGGTCCCGACGGCGCCTTCCTCGACGGTTGCCCCTGGGACGCCATCGTCATGGTGGACACCCCCGAGGTCGAAAAAGAAGTCGGCGTCATGCCCTACTAGAAAGTCAACTGATCCAGCGCCGCAGGCGCGAATGAAAATAGCCCGGCACTTCAGTGCCGGGAATCGAAATCCAAATCAGATCATCCAAGTCCCGTAGGGACGGCTGAACGCGTTAACTACATGGTACTTTTTTCCGTCGCGACGCAGCCTGATTCTCGGCCCGCCGCGCTAGTCGGACCAGTCCCAGGTAACCTGGGCTGAACCTCAGGTTACCTGCACGTAACTTGTTGATTTCTCTGAATGGGTAGGGGGAGGGGGTAGGGTAACTACGAATACGATATCAAATTTGTCATCGTTACCAGCTCTTAACGCCGTGCTGAATGGCACCAGCGCCGTTTTGATCGCCTCGGCGCGCAATTCCATTCGCCGCGGAAACATCGCCCGCCATCGCGCCCTGATGATCGCTGCAGTTGTGACTTCTTCGATCTTCTTCGCCTCTTACGTTTACTATCACGCGCACGTTGGCAGCGTGCATTTTCCGGGACAGGGAATCGCGCGCACCATCTATTTCTCCATCCTGATCACGCACACGATTCTGGCCGCGACCGTTCCGCCGCTCGTCATCATCGCGCTCACGCTCGGTCTGCGCCGCCGCGACCAGCGCCATCGCGCCATCGCGCGCTGGACTTACCCGATCTGGCTTTACGTCTCGATCACCGGCGTTGTGATCTACTTGATGCTGTACCAGTTGTTCCGCGCTTAAGTATGCCCGTGGTAAAGCTCAAGATCGATGTCGGCGAAACCATCGGCCACGAAGCCTGGTTCGCGCTGCAGCAGTATCCCGAGAGCCAAGGCTCGTTCTTCGGCCCCGAATTCGGCTCCAGCGGAGCTTGCAAGCATCCTGCGAATATTCCGCACCCCAAGGGCGAATGGATCGGAGCGGAAGTGCTGGTCTCGACCAGCCTGCTGGCGCAGTACGCCATGTCGCATTACCTTGAGCAGGAGCGCGTGCTCGACGTTGATATTGAGGAGTGAAGATTTCTTGCCGTTGCCGACCCCGATCGTGAAAGACCCCAACTTCGAGCGCAAATCCATGTCGGTGCGCTCGCGCATCCTGTTCTTCGTGGTCGCATGGGCCATCGTGCTGCTGCCGTTTCTGTTCTGGCACAGCACCTGGTTCGGGCGCCAGCTCACCGACCGCGAGCTCGATGAGTACATCCACGACCAGCAGAAGCCTCGCCGTATTCAGCACGCGCTCGTCCAACTCGGCGAGCGCATGGCGAAGCACGACGCCGGCGCCGCGCGCTGGTATCCCGACGCCGTCCGCCTTGCCTCCAGCCCGGTCGAAGAGGTCCGCAATACCGACGCGTGGATCATGGGCCAGGACAACACGCGCCCCGAATTTCACCAGGCGCTGCTGCCGATGCTGCGCGACGCGTCGCCCATGGTCCGCGGCAACGCCGCGCTCTCGCTGGTCCGATTCGGCGACGCCAGCGGACGTCCGCAGTTGGTGGAAATGCTCCAGCCCGCCAAAGTCACGGCGCCGCAAGCGGGACGCGTCGCGGACCTCGCCAAGCTCGGTGAAGCGATCCGCCAGAACGGAACCATCGCCAAGCTCGACGTGAATGGAACCACGGTGGAAGTGCGCTCGCCAATCGCTGGACGCGTGCGCTCCTTCGGTGTCGCGCAGGGCGCGCAGGTGCAGGCGGGAACCGAACTGGCGGTGATGGATCCCGCTCCCGAACAGGTTTGGGAAGCGCTGCGCGCGCTCTACCTTGTCGGCCGCAAAGAAGACCTTCCCGCCGTTACTGCTTATGATAAGAACCTGCCCAACATGCCGGATCGCGTGCGGGAACAGGCAGTGCTCACCGAGAAGGCGATCCTGGGCCGTGAGCGCAAGTAGCTGGCTGCTAGGCCGCGGGTTTGGTCGTCCGGCGATTGGCGACCACGAACGCAGCGAAGAACATCACCAGGGAGAATCCCATCAGCACGATCAAACAAGTGCTCACGGCAAAGATCGCACTGGCCGGGAAAAGCAGTGTGCGCAAGGCTTCGGTTCCGTAGGTCAGCGGATTGATGCGCATCAGCAGGCGAATCCATCCGGAGGCGCCGGTGAGCGGAAACAGCGCGCCCGAAAGCAGCCACAGCGGAATCAGGAACAGGTTGATCACCGCGTGGAAGCCCTGCGAGGAATCCATCGGCCAGGCGATGATGAAACCCAGCCCGGTGAGGGCGAACGAGACCAGGAAGACGTCGAGCACGATCAGGCCGAACTGCGCCAGGCCAAGATGAATGCCCAGCGCGGGCGCGAAGCAGAGAAACACCAGCCCCTGAATCATCGAGAGCGTCGTTCCGCCCAGCACCTTGCCGAGCACGATGACCGAACGATGCACCGGCGCCACCAGCACCGACAGCAGGAACCCTTCCTTGCGGTCCTCGATCACCGACATCATGGTAAAGATCGAGGTGAAGAGCACGATCATGATGAGCGCGCCGGGAAAGAAGTAGTCGAGATAGTGCTGGTTGCCCGCGCCGCTGCCGCCTTTGAACGAGGTGCCGAAGCCGGAGCCGATCACGATCCAGAACAGGACCGGCGAAGCAATGACGCCGACTACCCGCGAGCGCTGGCGGTAGAAGCGGACGATCTCGCGCCACCACAGGCTGAGTGCGGGGATGAGCGCGCCCACCGAGGGCGCTGCGATTGGTGCGGGAACGGTTTGGGTGCCTGAAGCCATAGCAATTAGCAATTAGCGATTAGCAATTAGTGCTCGGTTCTGGAGGCGTGTTGGTCTTCCGCCTTCTGGTCGTCGGTCCAGAACCTGTGTCCGGTGCGATGGATGAATACATCCTCCAGCGTCGGCTTGCTCACCGACATGGATTGGATCTCGCCGGGAAAAGCTTCCACCACGTCGGTGACGAAGCGATGGCCGCTTTCCCGCTCCAGGCGCACCTTTCCGGCAATCACGGTGGCGTCGAGCCGGTAGCGCCCGTGGATGCGCCGTGCCAGCGATTCCGGATCGGCGGCTTCCAGCAAGATGACGTCGCCGCCGATCTCGCGCTTCAGTTCCGCGGGCGTTCCCAGCGCGACCAGCTTGCCTTCGCTCAGGATGGCGAGGCGGTCGCAGCGCTCGGCCTCTTCCATCAGGTGCGTGGTCACGATCACGGTGACACGCTCCTGCTCGCGCAGGATGTGCAGATACTGCCAGAGGTCGCGGCGCGCGCCCGGATCGAGGCCCGTCGTGGGCTCGTCCAGCAGCAGCACCGACGGATGATGCAGCAGGCCCTTGGCTAGCTCCAACCGTCGCTGCATGCCGCCGGAAAAGGTCTCGGCGCGGTCGTTGGCGCGGTCAGCAAGCCCGACACGCCCCAGCATCTCCGCGATGCGCACTTTCAGCGGCGCTCCCCGCAATCCGTACAGATGTCCGACGTGGCGCAGGTTCTCGGCCGCGCTCAGCTTGATGTCAATGCTCTGCGCCTGGAATACGACGCCGATATGACGGCGCAGTCCAGTGGGATCTTGCGCCGCGTCGTGGCCCATGATGACGGCGCGGCCCTGGGACGGAAGCATCAGCGTGGAGAGAATGCGGAACAGCGTGGTCTTGCCGCTGCCGTTGGGGCCGAGCAGGCCAAAGATCTCCGCCGGGCGCACGTCGAAGGTGACACCGTCGAGCGCAGGTCGCCCGTCGTAGAGGTGGCGCACGTCCTCCACCTGGATGACAGGCGCGGTTGCGGCAGTTTGTGGGGCTAATTCGGCGGACAAGGCCACAAGCCATTTTACAGCAGGCTGCAGGCTTCAGGCTTCAAAGAGGCGCATAGATCCTGAGCTCGCGTCACCCGGTGCGGGTTCAGGACCTATGCGGGAGGGGCAGGATCGCACACCCCTCCCTCCGAACCCTTGCCGCTCGGGCTTTTCGTCCTCTTACAGAACGCTCCGCCTTCAGGCGGCGCGACGTTCGTGGCCGGCGGTCGCGGCTGCCTGCTCGCGCGGCGCGAACAGGCTGTACACGCAGAGCAGCGCCGCTGCCGCCACGATCACCAGGCCCATGCTGCTCAAGTCGAATCCGTCGGTCGGGCCGGCGAATTTGCGCGCAACGCCGCCTGCAATTCCACCGACGACGCCGACCAGCACGCACGCCAGCCAGCTTTGCGCGCGCTCATACCACAGCACCGATTTTGCGAACCCACCCACCAGTCCGCCCAGTACGGTCCAGAAAAACATCGCAGCAGCCATGCCATCCTCCTTGTCGAACTATATATCGTAACACGATATATTAATATCTTAGCACGACACTATGCCCGTGTCAACCGGGAAGCAGGCTGGTAATTGCGCAGCAGGGAAGGGCTTGTCGGTGGTTGGGACCTAGTGGGAATTCAACACAGTAGAACCACGGACACCGGTGGGTCGGTTTGGGTCATACGGCTTGAGGAATTGATTCGCGCGTTCTGCGTACTCTCGCGATCCAACGGAAGAGGAAATACGCGGAGACCAGCGGAGGTGCGAGCAGCAAGAAGCCAGCGAGCACATCAAACCAAGTAAAACGGTAACGCCGATACACGTTGTAAATGGGCTCCAACTTTAAGGAGACTCCAAGCTGCCCTGCTGCGGCGCGCAGTTCATCATAATTCGAGAAAACAGTTCTCTTGCCCGTCTGCGTATCCAACGCAAAATAAGCATCTACCGAACTGCTATTCTGTCCAAAATGTTCAGCCAATTTCGTGTCCGCACCACCGAGAATGTAGCGCCCCGCCACTTGGACCAAGCGGACACCATCCATCGAGTCGCCTTGCGACACAACAGTCCCGCTGAAACGCTGCGTTTTGGGGTTGTAGATCCAACCTTGGTCGGTCAGGTCGATCATCATGAGGTGATATCCATTCGGCAGGGGGCAATGCCACGTATCACCTAGACCGAGGTCACGATTGAGAACGGTTTCATTGATGATGGCTTGGAATACAAACACGGCCGCTCCCCAGGCAACACAGATGAACGGAAACAGGGCAGCCGCAATAATGACTGTTCGACGACCATGACTCGCGGCCCGCGTGAGCAACGCTGTCGTCCCGCCGAGAACGAGCGCCCCTACCGTAGCCAAAACAGCCCAAACCACTGCCCAAATTAGGAGGACAAACCCTAAACCCATGGCGGGTGCATATTAGCATTGCGCCCACGCCGCACAACCGAGTACACGTACCTCAGCGGCTAAAGCCGAAGGTTAATTGGCAGCTTGGCGGCACGGCTCCCTCGGCTTCGCTCGGGACAGGTTCCGCCGTGCCCTTCCCAGAGGACCAGCGCGAGTTCAAACATTCACCAGGGAGAGCTAGCGGGAATTCAGCATCATCAGCGCGAACAGCAGCGGCAGGTAGAAAACGGTGGCGAGAAGCAACTGGCGCGCGCGGCGCTTGGAGTGGCCCGAGGTCAAGGGCTGCTTGAAGGCGGCGAGGCGGATGCCAAAATAGAAGAAGATCATGCCCATGACGGCCGCGCCAAAAAGATAGAGGTTGCCCGACATGTGTAGCAGCGTGGGCGCGAAGCTGGCGGGCAGCAGCGCGATGGAATAGAGCACGATCTCGCGGCTGGTGGCTTTGCCGGTAGCCTCGACCACGGGCAGCATGCGGATACTGGCCCGCTGGTAGTCCTCGCGGTAGAGCCAGGCGATGGAATAGAAGTGCGGGAACTGCCAGAAGAAAACAATCGCGAACAGGATGAGGCCTTCAATTTCGATGCGTCCGCGCAGGGCGGTCCAGCCGAGCAGCGGCGGCATGGCGCCGGGAAAGGCGCCGACAAAGGTGCAGACGGGCGAAACGCGCTTCAGTGGCGTGTACGCAGCCAGATAGACGATGGCGGTGGCGAGCGCCAGGCACCCGGTCAGGAGGTTGCAGAAGAGCGCCAGGTAAAGCGCGCCGCCGAAAACCAACATTCCCGACACCATGCTGGCATGCACCAGGCCCATGCGCTTGGAGGGCAGCGGCCGATGCGCGGTGCGGCGCATGAGGGCATCGACGTCTTTTTCAAAGACCTCGTTCAACGCGGCGGAACCGGCGGCGATGAGCGAGATTCCGATGAGCGCGTGCAGCACCGGCCATGAAAGCTGTGCGACCCCGGCGCGCGGCGCGGCGAAGTACGCACCCGCCCAGGCGCTGAGCACGATGAGCGAGGTGACGCGCAGCTTGATGAGCTCGGAGTAATCCTGAAGTAGCCCCCCCACCCTTTCGCGCGAAAAGCGCGCGCGAAAAGGGTGGGCCACCCCATCGGTGTGGATTGGAGGCGTAGCGGCGCTCATACGGCCACCGGCTTGACAGCGTGCGCGGGAATGCGCTCCGCGGTTGGAATCGCGACGTGCCGCCATGCCTGGATGGCAAGCACGACGGTGGTCGCCAGCAGCAGCGCGCCCACGGCAACGTGCGCCACGGTGGCGTAGACCATCGGCATTCCAGGCTGGGGCGCCTCGCGTCCCCATTCGACGCGGGTCAGCCAGGCGCCAAAACCGAGCGTGAGTTGGACCATCAAGAGAGCCAGCAGCATGAGAGCGGGACGGCGAAGCTGTTGCACCAACGCATATTCACTGAGCACGCGCACCACCGTCCACAGCAGGACAAACGTCACCACAGCGGCGCTGATGATGTGCGGCAGGAGTTTGATGCCATGATGGCGGAACGCGGCTCCCAAAATTAATTGCACATAGACGCAGGCCGCGGCGGCGGTCGCCAGCCAGGGCAAGCTCGGCCGCTTGGTGGGAAGCTGCATGCGCGGGTCCTGGACCCAGGTGCGTCCGGTGAGAAGCCAGATGGAAACCACGAGGCAGAAAAACGTCTGGCCAAGGGTCGCGTGGGCCGCGGAAACGCTGGGCGGGAGGAAGTGCAGCACGGTAATCCCGCCGAGGACACCCTGGGCGATCACGGTCGCGAGCGCAGCCCATCCCAGCTTGCGCATCCAGGGACGGCGGTCCACCTTCGAGGTCCAGATGGCCAGAACGATGGTCAACAGTCCGATGAATTGCGCGAGGATGCGATGGCCGTGTTCCCAACGGATTCCGCCGACCAGCGGCACGGTGAAGTAGCCGTAAGTCACCGGCCAATGATGGAACGAGGTCGGCCAATCGGGAACGGCGAGCCCGGCGTCATTGCTGGTGACCAGGGCGCCGGCGATGATGAGAAGAAAAGTGCAGAAGGCGACGATGGTCGCGAAACGATGATGCGCCTTATTGAATGGCGTGGTCAGCGACATGTAAGTTATCAGTTGTCGGTCATCGGTCGCGGGTTTCCGGTCCCCGGTTGACGATCAGCTTGGCTGAACCGAAAACCGAGAACCGAAAACCGAGAACCGAGAACCAGGAACTACTGCGCCGCTTTCATGGTGAAGTCGGCGGTCTTGGATTCCTTCGGGCCGACGGTGATCTGCTGCGTCTGCTCGCCGAGTTTTTCCTGCACCACGGCGATGGTGTACGTGCCCGGCGGTAGTCCCTTGAGGGTGTACTTGCCATCCTTGTCGGTGACCGCAAAATACGGGCTCTTGACGACATTGATGTACATCTTCATCCAAGGATGCTGGTTGCACTTCACCGGCAGCATAATTTCTTCGCGGGCGAAGGTCTTCTCGATGGCCGGCGCCTTGGGCGGTTGCGACTCGTTCCACTCCCGGTTGTCTTTCGGTGTGGGGTGGATGTTGTGGGTGGTGGGATCGCTGTTGAGGACCTTCAAGGTCTGGCCGGTCATGATGCCGAGCACGTGCGGGTGATAGCGGCAGCCCTGCTGATCGAGCGTGACGGGCTCCTTAGGCACTTCGAAAGTGCGGCTGCCCAGCCCGTCCTTCACGTACACGAAAGCGTTTTCCAGATTGCCGCTATTGACGACCAGGGTCTCGACAGTGTTGGTTCCCTTGCAGGCAGGATCCTGGCTCATGTCGATTTTCTGGGCTTTGGGAGCT
>JAIQGF010000015.1 GCA_020072845.1 Terriglobia bacterium | reverse complement strand
GGCCCGGTCCAGACGGTGGGCGAGCACATCGGAGTGCTCGGCAAGCTGAGCTTCGAGTACGTGCGCGATTTTTCCGAGGGCGTGATCGACCGCTACACCAAGGGCGAGATTGATTCCGTGTACGTGATCTACAACGAGTTCAAGTCGGTGATCGCGCAGCGGCTGGTGGTCGAAAAGGTTCTGCCGATTGAGGAGATCGGTGAGCAAACCGTGGCGCAGGCGGAAGAGGTGAGCAAGGAAGAGCGGGAAAAACGCGCCGCGGCGGCCACGGCGGCCGGGGTTTCGCTGGGCGAGGCCGACACCCGTGAGATCGATCGCCGTGCCGCGGCCTTCGCCGCCGCGCTGGTGGATTACCTTTACGAGCAACCGCCCAGCGAGCTGTTCCGCGACCTGCTGCCGAAGTATGTCGCGGTGCAGATTTACCGCTCGATGCTGGAGTCCATCGCGGCCGAACACGCGGCCCGCATGACCGCCATGGAATCGGCCTCCAACAACGCCGACGAGATGATAGACAAGCTGACCCTGGCGATGAACCGTGCGCGCCAGGCGAAGATTACGAAAGAGATTATCGAGATCGTGAGCGGCGCTAAAGCTGTCAGCCATCAGCTTTCAGCTCTCAGCCAAACCGGCGGGAGCACAAGCTGATAGCTGAAAGCTGATAACTCAGAGCAAAGAATTCATATGTCAGAAAACTTCGGAAAAGTGATTCAAGTTGCCGGGCCGGCGGTGGACGTGCAGTTCGGCGAAGCCACGCTACCGCCCATCTACGAAGCATTGCGCGTGGTCAGCGAGGGCTTCAACGTGCCGGCGCCGATTGACGTCATCCTGGAAGTCCAGCAGCACCTCGGCGAGGGCCGCGTCCGCTGCGTCGCCATGCTGCCCACCGACGGCATGGTGCGCGGCATGAAGGCCATCGACCTCGGCGGCCCCATCCGCGTGCCGGTGGGCAGGGGCACGCTGGGACGCGTCATGAATGTGATCGGCGAGCCGGTGGACAACCTCGGCCCCATCGAGGCGACCGACCGGCTGCCCATCCATCGCCTGGCGCCCGCCTTCGACGAGCAGGCCACCACCGCGGAAATGTTCGAGACCGGCGTGAAGGTGGTGGACCTGATCCAGCCGTTCTTGAAGGGTGGCAAGATCGGGCTGTTCGGCGGCGCGGGCGTCGGCAAGACGGTTGTGATCATGGAATTGATCAACAACGTCGCCAAGCAGCACGGCGGTTATTCCGTTTTCGCCGGCGTCGGCGAGCGCACCCGCGAGGGCAACGATTTGTGGCTGGAAATGAGCGAGTCCAAGGTGATCGTGCCCGGCAAGCCCGCCGAATCCAAGGCCGCCCTTATCTACGGCCAGATGACCGAGCCTCCCGGCGCGCGCCTGCGCGTGGCCCTGACGGCGCTCACCGTCGCCGAATACTTCCGCGATGTTGAAGGCTCGGACACGCTGCTCTTCATTGACAACATCTTCCGCTTCACGCAGGCAGGCGCCGAGGTTTCGACGCTGTTGGGCCGCATGCCCTCCGCCGTCGGTTACCAGCCCAACCTGGCCACCGAGATGGGCGAGTTACAGGAACGCATCACCTCGACGAAAAAAGGTTCGGTCACCTCGGTGCAGGCGATTTACGTGCCCGCCGATGACCTCACCGATCCCGCGCCGGCGACTACGTTCGCTCACCTCGACGCCACCACCGTGCTATCGCGCGCGCTCACCGAGCTGGGCATCTACCCGGCGGTGGACCCGCTGGCGTCCACCTCGCGCATTCTCGATCCGCACGTGGTGGGCAACGAACACTACGACGTCGCCCAGGGCGTGAAGCGCATCTTGCAGCGCTACAAGGACCTGCAGGACATCATCGCCATTCTCGGCATCGACGAGCTCAGCGAAGACGACAAGCTCACCGTGGCCCGTGCCCGCAAGGTGCAGCGATTCCTGTCGCAGCCGTTCCACGTCGCCGAGCAGTTCACCGGAATGCAGGGCCGCTACGTCAAGATCCAGGACACCATCAAGGGCTTCAAGGAGATCATCGAGGGCAAGCACGACGATGTCCCGGAGCAGGCCTTCTACATGAAGGGAACGATCGAGGAAGTGGTCGAGCACGGCAACCGCCTGAAGGCGACGGCGGCAGCGTAAGAAGTCTTCAGGCTTCAGTCGTCGGTCTTCAGGCCTGACGACGGGAGACTGACGACTGAAGACTAGCTATGGCTGATGTTTTACAACTCGAGATTGTCACGCCCGAGCGGCTGGTGGAGCGAGACGTCGTGCAGGAAGTCCAGATTCCCGGCAAAAACGGGTACCTGGGAATCTTGCCGGGCCACGCGCCGCTGATTACCGAACTGGGTGTGGGCGAGATCGCGTATAAGGCCGACGGCATGGAGTATCACGTCGCCATCGCGTGGGGCTTCGCCGAGGTGCTGCCGGACAAGGTGACGGTGCTGGCCGAGACCGCCGAGCGCGCCGAAAACATTGACGTCGAGCGCGCGCGCAAATCGAAGGAGCGCGCCGAAGAGCGGCTGCGCTCGGCCGGCGCCGAGGTGGATTTCCAGCGCGCGCTGACCGCGCTGGCCCGCGCCAATGTTCGATTGGAAGTCGCGGCGCAGAGAAAATAGGTCCCCGGCCATAGGTTTTCGGTGGATCGGCGGCGCGCATGCCGCCGATTTTTTGCCTGCTTAGGTCGGTGTTTGCTAGGCGCGCCTCGTCATTTCAAAGTTAAAGACTCATTCTGGTACTCACTCCCCGGTGAAGGCGCCACAATATTCTTGCGTTTCCGCGAAATCCGTAAGTACAATCCGCCAACTCTCCCACACGTATTTCAGGGGCCAGAATTGTCCCTGAAAGCCGGACGGGACCAACGTAGCTACAGGTGTGAGCGGGTGGTCCGGCCCCTGGTCGTCTGGCATCGCTGAGAGAAACCGGGAACGGAGTGCGGAACTATGGCCAAGCCAAAGTTTCACTGGGCAGATGTTGCGCTGGGTGCGGTGGTCAGCCTGGTGGTGCTGCTCATCTTCTGGATGCAATGGGCCGAGGGTCTGGAGGGCAAGCTGTACGACATCCGTGCCCGGCTCCGGGCCGGCGCCAAGACCGCCGAAAACGTGGTCCTGGTCGGCATTGACGACGACAGTATCCGGCAAATTGGACGCTGGCCGTGGCCGCGCTCCTACATGGCCGAGATGGTGGACCAGCTCGCCGATGCGCAGGCGAAGGTCATTGGCCTCGACATCTTCTTCTCCGACGCCGAGCTGAATCCCGGCTTGGTGGAAGTCCGGAAAATCAAGGACGAGTACGCCTCCAAGGTCGGCGGGGCGGGCGGAGGGGGAAGAGCGGTGGTGAAACCCGGCCAGGAACTCACCGCTGAGGATCTGGCGCGGGCGGCGGCGCGGGCGACCGCGTCGGCCAAGTCCGGCGCTGCCAAGGAATTTGTCGGCATCCTGGACTCGGCGGAGAAGCGCCTCGACAACGACGCCCGCCTCGATGATTCGCTCGCGCTGGCGCAGAACGCCGTGCTGCCCATGTATTTCACGCTCGGGCAGCCCCTCGGCAAGGTGGACAAGCCAATCCCGGAAGAGATTGCGAAGAATTTCATCGCCAACGTGAAGTCGGATGGTTCGGTGACGGCGGCACAGGATTTCACGCCGCCGTATGAGCGCTTCGCCAAAGTGGCGAAGGCGATCGGGCAGGCGAACCTGACGCCGTCGCCCGACGGTGTGCAGCGCGTAGTGCCGCTGGTGGTGGATTTCAACGGCAAGCTGTTTCCGTCATTCTCGCTCCAGGCCCTGCGCGCGTTTTACAGCCTCGAGTCGGATGATTACCGCTACACGCCCGGCAAGGAGCTGGTGCTGGGCCGCGCCCACATTCCGGTGGACTCGCAGGGGCGCATGCTGGTGGATTACGCCAAGCTGGACAACCTGACCGGCGTCAAGTTTTCCGACGTGCGCAACAAAAAGGTCCCGCCCGAGGTGTTCAACGGCAAAATCGTGCTCATCGGCATGATCGCCACCGGCGGCGGCGACCTCTACACCTCGCCCGTGGGCACGCAGTTTCCGGGCATGGCGATCCAGGCCAACGTGATTCAGAACATCATCAACGGCCAGTACCTGATTCGTCCGGAATGGGCGGGCAAGGCCGAGCTGGCGCTGCTGATCGTGTTCGCGCTCTTTGTTTCGCTCGCCATCCCGCACATGAAGGCCGGTCACAGCGCGATCATTGCCATCGTGCTGCTGGCGCTCTCCATCGGCGGCGGCTTTTACCTGTTCACCGCCTACGGCTACTGGCTGAAGATGGCGTATCCGGCGATCATGCTGGTGGCCGGCTACACGGTGGTGGTTTCGAAACGCTACCTGGTCACCGAGAAGCGCACGGAAGTGCTGGAAGGCGAGTCGGCGGAAACCAACAAGATGCTCGGCCTCTCCTTCCAGGGCCAGGGCATGCTGGACATGGCGTTCGAGAAATTCCGCAAGTGCCCGGTGGACGATTCCATGAAGGACGTTCTCTACGGCCTGGCGCTCGACTTCGAACGCAAGCGCCAGTTCAACAAGGCGGTGCAGGTCTTCGAGCACATCTCCACGGTGGACAAGAACTTCAAGGACATCACGGAACGCTCGCAGAAGCTGCGCATCGCCGGCGAGACCGTGATCCTGGGCGGGCGCGGCGGCATGAAGGCGGGCGCCGATTCCACCGTGCTGGTGCAGGGCGGCGGCGTCAGCGAACTGGCCAAGCCTACGCTGGGCCGCTACGAGGTGCTGAAGGAACTCGGCAAGGGCGCCATGGGCACGGTCTATCTCGGCAAGGACCCGAAGATCAACCGCGAGGTCGCGATCAAGACCCTGCGTTTCGAGGATGAGTTCGACGCTGCCGACACCAAGCTGATGAAGGAGCGCTTCTTCCGCGAGGCCGAATCGGCGGGGCGGCTGGTGCACCCCAACATCGTCACCATCTACGACGCGGGCGACGATGGCGACATCAGCTACATCGCCATGGAACTGCTTAGCGGTACCGACCTGAAGGACTACACCACCAAGAACAAGCTCCTGCCGATCAACGAAGCGCTGGAAACCATCGCCAAGGTGGCCGACGCGCTCGATTACGCGCACTCGCAGAACGTGGTGCACCGCGACATCAAGCCGGCCAACATCATGCGGCTGAAGGACGGCAAGATCAAGGTCACCGACTTCGGCATCGCGCGCATCACCTCGCAATCGAAGACCGCAACCGGCACCGTGATGGGCACGCCGTCCTACATGTCGCCGGAACAACTCGCGGGCGCCAAGGTGGACGGGCGCGCCGACCTGTTCTCGCTCGGCGTCACGCTGTACGAACTGCTGACCGGCGAAAAGCCGTTTACCGGCGACACGGTGGCGACCCTGATGTACCGCATCGCCAATGCGCCGCATCCGCCCATCGAGCAGGCGCGCGCCGATTTGCCGCTGGGTTGCCGCGCCATCGTGGACAAGTCTTTGGAGAAAGACCCGAACAAGCGTTACCAGCGGGGCAGCGAGATGGCGGCGGACATCCGCGCGCTGCTCGCCAAGGCAGCCACGGCGGGAGCGTAAGAACCGTTGTCGGTGATCGGTAGTCGGTGCTCGGTGCTTAGCCCTTTCGGTTGCTTAAACCGGTAACCGAAAACCGAAAACCGAAAACCGTATTTGGATTAGCATTACGCCGAACACAATGAGCCTTTCAGTCGAAGTTGCCGGGAAGAGCGACGTCGGGTGCGTCCGCCAGAACAACGAAGATAACTTCGGCTACGACTCGCGTTTCGGCGTTTACGTGGTTTGCGACGGCATGGGCGGGCAGGCCGCCGGCGAAGTCGCCAGCAAGTTGGCGGTGGATGTTGTCCTCAGGTATTTCCGCGATGGCTCCAAGAACGGCTCCTTCCCGACGGTGGGCACTCCCATGGACACCGTTTCCGAGCGCGCCAACACCTTGGGCAGCGCCATCCACCTGGCGAACGAGGCCATTTATGAGGCGGCCACGCAACACGCGGCCCAGTCGGGCATGGGATCGACCATCGTCGGGGTGCTGGTCGATAAGGATTTTTACTCCATCGGGCACGCCGGCGACAGCCGCATTTACCGGATTCGCCAGGGCGCCATCGAACAGCTCACCAAGGACCATTCCCTGGTCATGGAGCAGGTGCGCCGCGGGTTGCTGACCCTGGAGGAAGCGCAGCACTCGGAGATGCAGAACATCATCATCCGCGCGCTCGGGCCCGAGGAAAAGGTGCAGCCTGATCTCGACGACCAGATGGCGGAACCGGGAGACGTCCTGCTGCTGTGCAGCGACGGCCTGATCCGGCATGTCCCCGACGACAGCATCTTGGAAGTGGTGCAGGGAACCATCAGCCTGCAGCTCATGGCCGACCGGCTGATTGAAGCCGCCCGCGACGGCGGCGGCTCCGACAACATCACCGTGCTGCTCCTCCGCTTCGAGGAGCTGCCCTGGTACAACCAACTTTTCCGCTGGATCTTCGGCGGGGGGAGTCCCAAATGGCAAGAGTCTATTTGAAATTCGAACAGGCTGTTTTGAAGGAATTCGCGCTCTCCGAGGGCGTGGTGACGATCGGGCGGCTGCCGGACAACCTCATCCAGGTGGACAACCTCGCCGTGTCCGGCCATCACGCCAAGATTTACTGGGACGTGGACCACTACACGCTCGAGGACAACAACAGCCTGAATGGCACCTTCGTCAACAACCGCCGCATCAGCAAGACGGTGCTCAAGGACGGCGACGAGGTGCTGATCGGCAAGCACACCGTGCTCTTCAAGGATGAGCGGCACGAGGAGGCGCATGGCCACGGCCCCGAGAAGACCATGCCCATGGTCCCGACGCTGGAGGCCACGGTGGTGCTCGACACCAGAAAGGCGAAGGAGATGATGGCGCGCCAGGCCCCGACTCCGCCGCCCGCCGCGCCCGGAGCCGGGCCGGGCCAAGCCGCCGCGCCGCCGCCCCCTCCCAAGGACCGCACGGGAGTGCTGACCGTGATCGCCGGCAAGACCGACCAGTCGCAGTACACGCTGACCGGCAAGCTGAACGTCATCGGCAAGAGCGACATGGCGTCCATCAAGCTGAAAGGCTGGTTCAAGCCCAAGGTGGCGGCCGTCATCAACCATCGCGATGGCAAGTACTTCATTGCCGCCTCGGAACACGGCATCAAGGTCAAAATCAACGACGAGTTGATTGCCGGGCAGCACGAGCTGAGCGACGGCGATGTGGTGGAAGTTGCCGGCGTAAAGATGACCTTCGGCTATAGAGAGTAACGGCGAACAAAACCAGGCCACGGATTTTCGCGGATGAACACGGATCAATTCCGTCGAATCCGCGGCATCCGTGGCATTTCTTTGTTTGCATTGGCCGGCGGCGATAACCCGAATCACCGGCCACCGAAAACCGGCGACCGCTTCTGCTACACTGCTCGGTTTTCATTTTACGCAGCGAGGCAATCATGCACATCGAAACCGTCGGGGTGCTGGGCGCGGGCACCATGGGCAACGGCATTGCGCACGTATTCGCCAAGGCCGGTTATAAAGTCGTGTTGCGCGACGTCGAACAGCGCTTCCTCGACCGCGCCTTGGACACGATCGCCAAGAACCTGGAGCGCGAGGTCAGCAAAAACAAAATTACCGCCGAGCAGCGCGCCCAGGCGCTAGCGCGCATTGCGCCCGGCGTGGACCGCAGCGCCCTGGCGCAGTGCGATTTCCTGGTCGAGGCGGCCACCGAGAAACTCGAGATCAAGACCGGGTTGTTCCGCGAACTCGACCGCATCTGCCGCCCGGAAATCATCCTCGCCACCAACACCTCTTCCATCTCCATCACCAAGCTGGGGGCGCTGACCCAACGCCCGGCGAAGGTGATCGGCATGCACTTCTTCAATCCCGTGCCGATGATGAAGCTGGTGGAGGTGATCCGCGGGCTGGCGACTTCGCAGGAGACCTTTGACGCCGTCGTCGACCTCTCGAAGAAGCTGGAAAAAACGCCGGTGGAGGTCAACGATTTTCCCGGCTTTGTCGGTAACCGCGTGCTCATGCCGATGCTGAACGAGGCGATGTACGCGGTGATGGAGGGCGTGGCCACGCCGGAAGCGGTGGACGAAGTGTTCAAGCTTGGCATGGCGCATCCCATGGGCCCGCTGACACTGGCCGACTTCATCGGCCTGGACGTCTGTTTGGACATCATGCGGGTGATGGCATCCGGTCTCGGCGATCCCAAGTACCGGCCCTGTCCGCTGCTCATCAAGATGGTGGACGCAGGCTGGCTGGGACGCAAGAGCGGGCGCGGGTTCTACAAATACTAAGGACGCAAGGAGATTGGGTAGCATGCGCCTGCGCAAGCTGGTTGTGCCGATTGTAGTTTTCACCGTGCTGCTCGTATCCGGCCGCGCGCAGGAGAAACCCACGTCGATTGCCGCCGCTGCCGCCGCGGTCGAAGCCAACATGAAGACGCGCGAAGGCAAAGCGTACGACGAGCAGTTCGGCAAGGAATTCGGCAAGAAATTTCAGGCTCTGATGAAGGACTGCAAAGAAAAGGCAGGCGCCGACACCCGCAGTTTCGACATGCTGGTCAGGATCGAGAAGGACGGGTCAGTAAAGGAAGTTTTGCTGTTTCCGCCGACGAAGATTTCGCAATGCCTGCGTGAGCCGCTATTAAAAGCTACGTTTTCCTCGCCGCCGAAAGCTGCGTACTGGGTGGACATCCACATGACGGTCCGCCCTTAGCGCTGGTCGCTTGTCGCTCGCGAATTCCGTACACTGGAGTGAATGGCCACGGCTTCATTCCGAGCTGATTCGGCGCCCCGCCGCGCGGACTGGCCGTTCGTCTTGGTGGCGCTCGGTTGCGGCGCGCTCATCGGCTACGCACAACTGCGATGGGGCGAACTGGCGATCTCGGCGCTGCTGGTCGCCATGGTCACCATGTTTCTCGGCGCCATGCGTCCGCGGCGGCCATGGCTGTGGGCGCTGCTGGTGGCGCTGTGCGTTCCGGCGGCGCAGTTGTTCGCCTATCTCGGGCGCGAGCACTTCACGCGCGGCGCGATTTCCGGATCGTTTGCCTTGCTCGCGCCCGCATTCGTGTGCGCCTATGGCGGGGCGGTGGGACGGAAGTTGGTGGGCGAATTATTCAAAAAGTGAGCGCAGCATCGGGTGATCTGGCGATCTGGTGATCGGGTGACCTGTGACCCCGATGGTGGTGTTAACGCCTTTATCACTCCCTTTTCACACCGTACTCCCGCTATTCTCGCTCTATGGTGTCGCTCACGGTCTTGGCGAGCGGGAGCCGGGGAAATTGCAGCGTCCTGGCGAGTTCGCGCACGCGCATTTTGGTGGACGCGGGCGTATCCTGCCGCGAGATCGGGCGGCGGATGAGCCTGGCCGGCGACCACGCCCTGAATCTGTCGGCGGTCATCATCTCGCACGAGCACTCCGACCATGTGGCCGGGCTGTACGTCCTGGCGCGCAAGCTGAAAATCCCTGTCTTCATGACGGGTGCCACCTACCAGGCATGGCAGCGCTGGGCGCGGCAGAAGAACGACGGCATTCGACCCGAACTGGCCAGGCTGGAAACGTTTGAATCGGGGCGGAGTTTCACCATCGGCGACATCGCGGTCGCGCCTTTCACCATCCCACATGATGCGGCCGATCCCGTGGGCTTCACGTTCCGCGCCGAGGGCATGAAGATCGGCATCGTGACCGATTTGGGATACATGCCGGCCAGCGTGGCGGACAACCTTCGCGGCTGCGACGGGTTAGTAATAGAATCGAACCACGACGTGGAGATGCTGCGCGGCGGGCCGTACCCGTGGGTAGTGAAGCAGCGGGTCATGTCGCGCGTCGGGCACATGTCCAACGAGGCCCTCGCGCAATATTTCGCCGGGGACTACGATGGAAATGCAGCATTTCTGGTGCTGGCGCATCTATCAGAGCAGAACAATCATCCCGACCTGGCGCGGCGTGCGGCAGAGCGGGCCCTGGCGACGCGCCGTGACCTGCTGCGGAACTGCCTGATGCTGGCTTCGCAAGACCAGCCATTGGAGCCGATCAGGCTGTAGAACATGAGACAGTGCACCGACAAATTCGTGGGAGCCATCCTCGCCGGATGGCGGTATGACATTTCCGGCATTACGCCGGAGATGCGCGGCGACTACGAAGAGCACTTCCGGGAATGCGAACACTGCCGCTACTGGCAGAAAGTGCATCGCACCATCGATGTCCTGCTCATCATCCTGACCGCAATTTCCGCCGGCGTATTCCTGCTGGCGTTTGGCGCCATTTATCACTTTGCTCCGCGGCACGCGCTGGTGCTGGAACTGGTGGCACTGGCCGGATTCGGGCTCTCCGCGCTGATCTGGGTGATTGTCGCGGTGGCCACGCCGGCGCCCATGGCCATGGCCGACGTCGCGCGGCTGGGCGCGCGTGCCGTGCACGACCGCCTTCCGCCCGAGATCCGCGACCGCATCCCGGAAGAGCTGCGGCTGAAAATTTCCGGACAGTCCTGATCTCACTACTCCGTTTTTAGCGCGCCAATCAGTTCCGTGATCTTTTGCACGCGGTGTTCCAGGCACCAGCCCTCGAGCGCGTCCACGATTTTCTCGGTGGCGCACGGGTCCCAGAAGCTGGCGGTGCCGATCTCGACCGCCGCCGCGCCGGCGAGCATGAATTCCACTACGTCCACCGCGGTGGAGATGCCGCCCATGCCGATGACCGGAATATCCACGGCGTGCGACGCCTCATGCACCATGCGCAGCGCGATCGGCTTGATGGCCGGGCCGCTGAGTCCGCCGAAGGTACGCGAGATCCGCGGCCGGCGCGTCTCGGCATCGATGGCCATGGCGACGAAGGTGTTGACCAGCGAGAGGGCGTCGGCGCCGGCATTCTCGGCGGCGCGCGCCAGCAGCGGGACGTCGGTCACGTTGGGCGACAGTTTCACGATCAGGGGCCGCCGCGAAACGCTTTTGGCCGCGGCCACCACCTCCCCCAGCAGTACCGGGTCGGTGCCAATCACCATCCCGCCGCGCTTGGTATTGGGGCAGGAAACGTTGAGTTCGTAGGCGGCGATGCCTTCTCCCTCGTTGAGAACGCGGATGACCGCTTCGTAATCTTCCAGGGTGTAGCCGAAAACGTTGGCGATGACGACGATGTTCTTTTTCTTGTTGAGGAACGGAAGTTTTTCGTCGACGAAGGCCCGGGCTCCGATATTTTGCAGGCCGATGGAGTTCAGCATGCCGGCGGAAGTTTCGAACAGGCGCGGCGGCTGGTTGCCGGGCATCGGCTCGCGCGACAGGCCCTTGACCACGAACCCGCCCAGCTTTTGCAGGCTGACGATGTCTTCGTACTCGATGCCGTAGCCGAAGGTGCCGCTGGCGGCGATGACCGGATTCTTCAACTGCAAGCCGGCAAAGCTGACGCCCAGGTCCGGCGGGCCGGTGACGCGCCGGGGGGAGGTGCTCATCGCGCACTCTCCCGGCGGAGCGCCTCGGTCAGCACGCGTCCGGCGGCACGGTTCGGAGGATTGACGCCGAGCAGCGAAGCCAGCGTCGCGGCCATGTCCACCGGCTCGCAGCGCCCGCGGTAAACGCCCGCCTGGAAGGGAACGCCGAAAAACGCCAGCGGCACATGCTGGTCGTAGCGGTACCAGGAGCCGTGCGTCGTGCCGGTGCGCGAATCCCAGGGAAAGGTGAACGGCGGCGCGATCGCGATCACGGACCAGCCGCCATACGAGGAATAGCTGTGCAGCAACTGCCGGCCGGCGTCGTCGTTGGGGACGTTGCCGGCGGCCAGCTGCGCGCGCGTGATGTACGACCGAAGGCCGAGTTGAACCAGCGCCTCGCCGACCACGTGCTCGGCCTCGGCTTCGTTGTTCATGCCCGCGGCGGCAAAGGCGCTTTCCGAGATGAATACGTTCGCACCGTCGCGGCCCTCAATGTAGTCACCCGGCCGCTTGAGCCGGGTTGCGATGGCCGCGTTCAGGTCGGACTTCAGCTTTTCCGAATTCAGCATTTCCGCCGGCAAGCGGAAATTGCTCGCGTACGCGGGAACCGGAGAAATGCCGTGATCCGCCGATAATACAATCCACACATTGGCGAGCCCGACGCGCTGGCCAAGGAAGCTGAAGAAATCCGCGAGCTGGCGGTCCAGCGCCAGCACCATGGCTTTCACTTCCGGTGAATTCGGGCCGAGCTTATGGCCGAGTATGTCGGGCGCCGACAGGCTGATCGAAAGCAGGTCCGTCGCCGGCCCTTCACCCAGCTTCTCTTGCGTAATGAGCTCGCGCGCGAAGTCCAATTCGTAATCGTTGGCGAACGGTGTGGCGCCCACCGTCTCGTAAAAATCCGGCGGCGCCTGGCGCGTCGTCTTGCGCAGCACGTTGCCGCCTGCATCCTTCCACTCGCGGTTCCAGTACGCGTCCGCTTTCCCCGCCGCATTGAACTTCTGCGCCCAGGCCGGAAGCTGCTGCATGTAGAACGTCGAGCTGATCCACGCGCCGCTCGGGTGATCGATCCAGAAGGCTCCGTTGGCGGCGAAACCCGCCGGCAGGATCGCCGCGCGGTCCTTGAGAGAAATGGTGAACACGCGCGCCTTGCCATCGGTCGCCAGTTTCAATTCGTCGCCGATCGTATCGCTGAGCAGGTTATGCGGCGACGCGCCCGCGCCCTCCACGCCCACCAGGCGCGTGTTGTTGTCGAACACCGAGCTCACCATGCGCTTGGCACGCGCGTCCCACCATTGGTTGGCGGCGATGCCGTGGGCGTTGCTGTAGGCGCCGGTGAACAGTGTCGCATGCCCGGGCGCGGTCTCGGTGTTGGCGTAGTCGTAGTAGCAGCCGGGAAAATACGCGCCGCGCTCGGTGAGCAGGCGAAAACCGGATGGGCCAAGCTGATCGTGGGCGCGATCCAGAAAATCGGGGCGGAACTGATCAATGATGACGATCACCACCAGCTTGGGGTTCGCGTTGTAAGCGCTGGCGAACGCCGCGCCGGTCACCAGCAGGAGCAGCAGCAGGGTCGCGCAGATTTTTCCGACGGAAAATTTCATCGCGTCATAGTGTAAATCAGCGAGTCAGTTTTTCAGTATTTCAATACCGTGAATCCGCAGTTGAGTTTGTCGAGTGATCGGCATGTCAGAACGCCGGCAACAAAACAGATTCCTCAGGGCTGAAGCCCCTCGGAATGACAAGGTCGTAGTGCGCTGGTATTCGCCGGGCTGAAGCCCGGCGCTTCCACCCTGTTAAACTATCCTGTTTATGCTCGACCTGAACTTCGTGCGGGGGAACCTGCCGCTGATTGAACGCAAGCTGCGCGACCGGGGGATGAACCCGGAGGAGGTGTTGCGCGACTTTTCCGCCGTGGACGCCCGCCGCCGCGAGCACATCACCAACATGGAGCGCCTGCGCGCCACGCAGAACAAGGCGTCGGAGGAAATCGCGCGCCTCAAACGCGAGCAGCAGGACGCCTCGGCGCAGATGGCGGAAATGCGCCGCGTGCGCGAACAGGTCGCGGAGCTGGAAAAACAGGCCGCCGTGTTCGAGACGCAACTGCAGGACATCCTCAAGACCATCCCCAACCTGCCGCACGAGAGCGTGCCGGTCGGCGGTGGCGCGGAAGAAAACGTCGAAGTCCGCCGCTGGGGCGCGCCGCCGAAATTCGACTACGCTCCCAAGCCGCACTGGGAGCTGGGCGTGCAGTTGGGCGTGCTCGACCTGGAGCGTGCAGTCAAGCTGACGGGCGCGCGCTTTGCCGTCTATTGGGACCTCGGCGCGCGCATGGAGCGCGCGCTCGCCAACTTCATGCTCGACCTGCACACCCGCGAGCACGGCTACACCGAAGTCCTGCCGCCGTTCATGGTCAACGCCGAGTCCATGTACGGTACCGGCCAGTTGCCCAAGTTCGAGGCTGACCTGTTCAAGGTTCCGATTGATCGTTATGAACAGGATAAAGACTGGACACCGAAAGTTGGCGAACTGGTGGGTGTGGCCGGCAAGAGTGGAGTGTTTGCGATTGTTGTTTTGCACGTCCCGGCCAGAACGGCAGACATTCAACTCGCCGATGTCTTTAGTCCGGTTGATTTCAATGTTCCGTGGAGCACACTGCTTCGTCGCCGCGATCTGTACCTGATTCCGACCGCCGAAGTGCCGGTGACAAATCTGTTTCGCGACGAGGTGCTCGACGCCGCGCGCCTGCCGGTGAAGCTCACGGCATGGACGCCGTGCTTCCGCAGCGAGGCCGGCAGCTACGGCAAGGATGTTCGCGGCATCATCCGCCAGCACCAGTTCCAGAAGGTCGAATTGGTGAAATTTGCGCGGCCGGACACGTCGTATGACGAGTTGGAATCTCTGACCGCCAACGCCGAAGAAGTGCTGAAGCGCCTCGGACTGCACTACCGCGTTGTGGTCTTGAGCACGGGCGACATGGGATTTTCCGCGGCCAAGACCTACGACATCGAAGTCTGGTTGCCGGGGCAGCAACTCTTCCGCGAGATTTCTTCATGCTCGAATTTCGAGTCCTACCAGGCGCGGCGCGCCAATATCCGTTGGCGTCCGGAAGGCAAGGGCAAGACCGAATTCGTGCACACGCTCAACGGCAGCGGCTTGGCGGTCGGCCGCACATGGCTCGCCATCCTGGAGAACTACCAGCAGGCCGACGGCAGCGTAGTGATTCCCGAAGCGCTGCGGCCTTACATGGGCGCGGACCGAATTACGCCGAAGAAGTTTTGAGAAATTTCAGTTTCGGTTTCGGTTAACCGACAACCGACAACCGTCCACCGACGTTGCCAAGTGCCTCCCCGCCTCACTACACTTAAGTGTTTGGCCCCATGTCGCGCATCTGGCAGACAATTCGCAGCTACATCCTGTGGACGTACGAGCGTGGCAGCATGCAGTACGACGTCATGGTCACGCTGATCCTCGCCTTCATCTTCATCGCCCCCCTCTGGGTCAACTTCAAGGACAAACCGATCGAGCGCTCTCCGTATCAAACCGGAGTAGTCGTTTTTCCCGACGGGCAAAGCGGGTTTATCTACCAGGTTGACGCCTCGGCCGTGAAGGGCGATCCGACCTCGGTTGAGGCCGACCTGTTGCGCGTCATCGAACCCATCGCCGGCGAGGTGGACATCACCAGGTACGAGCCGGTGCGCGATGCCAAGGGAAAAGTGGTCGGATACAAGGTTTGGGTGTCGCGGTAGGAAGTCTCTCAGTCGTTCGGTCGCTCAGTCGTTCAGCTTGCACACCTCGACTGAAAGACTGACCGACTGATAGACCGAAAGACTGGAAGCTCGAATGAATCGCACGATCCTTTCGCTATCGCTGATCCTGATGCTGCTGGCGGCCGTCGTGGTCGCGCACGTCCCAATTGCTTCCGCAGCGCAACCGCAGGCCAAGGCGGCCGCGGGGAATCTCGAGTCCGTGCTGGCCGCCATGGACCGCGCCGCGGACAATTTCAAGACCGCCGAGGCCAATTTTGTCTGGGACCAGTATTCCAAAGTGGTGAACGACCACGACCTCCAGAAGGGCACCATCTACTATCGCCGGGCAAGCAATGGAGTGGAGATGGCCTCCCACATTACCTCGCCCGCCAGGAAGTACGTGCTCTTCGCCGGCGGCAAGATGGATGTCTACCAGCCCGAGATCGAGCAGGTCACGGAATACAACGCGGGCAAGAACAAGGCGGATTTTGAGAGCTTCCTTGTCCTGGGCTTTGGCGGACGCGGCCACGACCTGCAAAAATCCTTCGAGGTTCGCTTCGACGGCGCCGAGAACGTGGATGGCGTACCGGCGGCGAAGCTGACGCTCACGCCCAAGCAGGTGAAAGTCCGCAACATGTTCCAGCAGATCATTCTGTGGATCGATCCGGCGCGCGGTATCTCGGTGCAGCAACAGTTGATCGAGCCCAGCGGCGACTACCGCCTCGCCAAGTACAGCGACATCAAGATCAACCAGAACATCCCGAACGACATCTTCAAACTGAAGACCTCCGGCAAGACGAAGTGGGTGCGTCCGCAATCGGAATAGCTGGCAGGATCATTCCGGGACGGCAACGAAGCAGGGGCAGAATAGGGAATTTTTGCATCTGCGGGCCGATTCTTTTGTGGAACGTTGGTAGTTCCAAGCTTATACTCGCACTCAGAAACGGGGATATTGTCCCCAGCCAGGCAACAAGGACAAAGCACACGAGCATCCAATGGCTGGTTACTCAGGACCAGCCGCGACCAAGCTTTTATGGCCAAAGTTTTCACTATCCCCGTCACGCCGAATCCTTCACGCCGCAACAAGCGCGACCGCACCTCTGACCCGCGTTACGTCGAGGGCCAGCGCTTGCTGGTGGAAGCGATGAAATATCTGGCACAGAGCAACAAGGACGCGAATCGCGCAGCCATCGACTTTCTCTTCGAGCACTTCCAGACGAATTTCCGCAGCAGCGACACGCCGCTGAATTTGTAGTCAACCGTCGTCCGTTTTCGGTCTTCAGCCAATCCGCATGTGGCCAGAGGACTGACGACTGAAGACTGAGGACTGACGACTCGCACACATCGCCGCGGCGAAGACAATCACCACCGGGTAGCACTCCAGCACGTAGCGCGGCTCGGGATAGGCGAGCGCGGTCATGATGAGGGTGCGCAGGACCACGAAGCCGGCCAACATCCCGGCGTAGCGGATTTCCCGCCAGACGCCGACAGCTCCCAGCAACGCGAGGCCGATGTACATGCCGTTGATCGCCGCCAACGTCACCGACCAGGCGAAGTCGTGGGGATCGTCGCGGAACCTCCACCAGTGCGTGTCCAGCGGCAGCATCTCGGTGCGCGGGCGCAGCCAGAGGTCGAGAATGCGCAATACCGGCAGCTCGACGTAGTAGCGGAAGGGCTTGCGTCGGATGCGCTGGCGAGCGAGTTGCCCAAATTGCGCGTCGAGTTCGCGTGTCATGGTCACGGTTTGGTTGTAGCGGTCGAACACTTCCTGCGTCGCGCGGCGCTCGCCGGCACTGTCGAAGGCGCGATCGGGCAGGGCGTTGATGTCCATCACCGCGTCGTCCATTTTGAAACCGATGTCCTCCAGCGAGGAGTAATCGGCCAGCCAGGTGCGCATCCAGCGTTCGAAGCCGGTGGCGTAGTACTCTCCCGGTGCATTGGCATGAATGGGCGCCAGCGGCATGAATTGACGGAAGGCGCGCCAGTTGCGGGCCGTCCAGGGCGCCAGCGGGAGCAGCGAACAGATGGCCAGCACCACGCCCGCTACCATCGTCTGCCGCGGATTCCCTGCGAGCCGCAAGAGCAGGAATCCGCCGATCGCGATCAGGACGATGCCGCCGTCAGGGCGCAGGTAAATGCCGGCGGCGATGGCCAGCCCGCAGCCAGCCCAGTTGCCGATGCTGACCTCTTCCGTATTCTGCTGCCATGCTCGGGCGGCAACCGCGAAATCAAGCGCCATCGCCGCGAAAAAGATAGCCAGCGTTTCGGTCAAGGGCACAGCGGTGTAGTTGGCGTGAAACGGGCACAGGGCCGCCAGCGCAAACGCCCATTTCGCCGCTTGCCGTGAGCTGAAGTGAACCGCGCCGGCGGTCGCGCGCCGCGCCAGGTCCGCGATGATGAAGCAGGTTCCTACGTCAATGAATACCTGCGCAAAGCGGACGGCGTTGTAATGCTCCACCCCGAGCACCGCCCACATTCCCGCCAGAAATGCCGGGTAACCGGGCAGCCGAATGTAGGTGGGGACGGGGCCACTCGGCCCGCTGAGCCCATACACGTGGCGCAGCAACCAGTTCTTGGCAAGATCGCCATAGACAATGCCGTCCGGCGTCAGATTGGGAAAGCGAATCACGAAGAGCAGCCGCAGGGCGAAGGCCGCGCAGGTCAACCAGAAGAACCACCGGCGGTGCGACCGCAACAACCCGCGCCAGCTCCGATCGTCAGCCGTTTTGGTGCTATTCTGCATCCAATAACCAGGGTCTTTCCCGAGTGACACTGCCACGAACATGCCGCCCCGCGCTGGGGCGGGGGCATCCGTCCGGCACCCCATTTTCATGGAAGTGCGGCGCGGTGGCGCGCAATCGTGTGCGTCATTGTAGGATAAGTAACCGGAATTCATGGCCAAGCCGATTTTTTACGACCCGCAGCACAAACGGTGGAAACGTCTCCGCCGGCTGATGGACGTGTTGGGCCTGGCCGTTTCGCTGCTGATCGTTTTCTTCCTGGTGAGCGCGCTCAGCGGCGTCAGCCTGACCACGCTGCTGCTGCCGGAACAGCACCGTCCTTACAAGGCTCTGAAAGAGAAAGAGCGTAAGCGCCCCAAGGCACGCGCAGTCACCACCAAATCGAAGAAGCCTCCCACCGAACTGGTGCTGAATTCCGGCGACGGCGTGCGCGCCGCGTTTTACGTTACCTGGGACGCCGCTGCTTATTCCTCGCTTCGCGAGTACGTCCGCCAGATCGACATTCTCTATCCCGAATGGCTGCACGTGCTCACCCCCGATGGGCGCATCCAGGCGGTGGACCCGGAACTGAAGTTGTTCAACGTGGTGCAGGGCGCCGCGGTTCATAGTCCCGACAGCAAAGAGCGGCCGGTCATGAAGTTTCTGAAGGACGAAAACGCCGAGACCGAGGTGCTGCCGCTGGTCAACAACTTCGATCCCACGAAGAACCAGTGGGTCTCGAATATTGAGCCGTTCCTGACCAGCCCCGAGGCGCGCGCCGGTTTTCGACGCGAAGCCGCGACCTTGCTCGCCAGCGATAACTACAAGGGACTCACGCTGGATTTTGAAGGCTTCCCGCGTTCTGCGCAGCCCGGCTTCCGCCAACTGGTGGATGAACTGCACGCCGACTTTCAGGCCAAGGGCATGAAGTTACACATCGCCGTCCCGATCAACGACGACGATTTCGACTACGCGTACCTGGCCGCCCACTCCGACGGCCTCATCCTGATGAATTACGACGAGCACTTCCAGGGCGGCGATCCCGGGCCGATCGCCTCGCAGGATTGGTTCACCAAGAACCTGGTGGATGCGCTGAAGGTCATTCCCAAGGACAAACTCATCTGCGCCATCGGCAGCTACGGTTACGACTGGTCGCTGGTCGAGCAAAAGAAGGGGAAGCCGAAAGTTGACAGCGCGCGCAGCATTGACAACCAGGAAGCCTGGCTCAGCTCCTCCGACTCCGAAGCTCCGATCACCTTCGATCCCGACAGTCTGAACCCGCATTTCGCGTACGAGGACGAAAAAGGCAAGCGTCACGACGTGTGGTTCCTCGATGGCGTCACCGCGCTCAACCAGATGCGCGCCGCCGTCAAACTGGGTATCAACACTTTCGCCCTGTGGCGGCTCGGTTCAGAGGACCGTTCGCTCTGGCCGGTATTCGACCTGCCCGGCACAGTCGGCGTGGTGCAGGACCTCCGCCTGGTGCCTCCGGGGCAGGACGTGGACATGGAAGGCGCCGGCGAGGTGATCCGCATTGGCAATCAGCCGTCTTCCGGCGAACGGACCTTTACCCTGGATCCCACCACCGGCCTCATCACCGACGAAAAGATGACGGTGTTGCCGCGGCCCTACCAGCTCGATCAGTACGGCGCGAATCCCAAGCAGATAGTCCTGACCTTCGACGACGGGCCCGATCCTGACTGGACGCCCAAAATCCTCGACGTGCTGAAGCAAAAGAACGTTAAGGCGGCGTTTTTCCTCATCGGATTGCAGGCGGAGAAGTACCCCAATCTCGCGCAGCGCATTTACGCCGAAGGCCACGAGATCGGCAACCATACCTTTACCCATCCCGACATCAGCAACATCCGCAAATCGTATATGCGCGTGGAGCTGAACCTGGCCGAGCGGCTCTTCGCCAGCCGCTTGGGCGTCAAGCCGCTGCTGTTCCGGCCGCCTTATTCGATTGACCAGGAACCCGACACCGCGGACCAGGTGCGCCCGCTGGAGATCGCGCAGCAGATGGGATACATCACCGTGGGGGACAAGATCGATCCCCACGACTGGCAAGACCATCCGGCAGCGGAGATCGCGAGCGATGTCATGGCGCACCTGCCGCCCTGCGATCCCGACGACCAGCGCTGCGGCAACATCGTCCTGCTGCACGATGGCGGCGGCAACCGCGGCCAGACCGTGCGCGCGCTGCCCATGATCATTGACGGCCTGCGCCAGCGCGGTTACCAGATCGTCCCTGTGTCCCAACTTCTGGGCAAACCGTACGACGAAGTGATGGTTCCGCTGGCGCCGAACGAGCGCTGGTCGGCGCGCATTGACAACTTCGGTTTCCTGCTATTCGGTCTGATCGGCTCCGCCATCGTGATCATCTTCTTTCTCGGTGACGTGCTCATGTCGGCGCGGCTCTTCCTGGTCGGCGCGCTGGCCATCTTCGACCGCTTCCGTCACCGCATCCGCCAGCGTGACCGCGCGCAGATCGAGGCGGCGCAGGCCTACAAGCCGGCTGTTGCCGTGGTGATCCCGGCATTCAACGAGGAAAAGGTCATCGAGCGCACCGTCCGCGCCGCGCTCGATTCGGATTACCCCAAGCTGCGCGTCATCGTGGTGGACGACGGATCGGACGACCGCACCCTGGAAGTCACCCAGAAGGCCTTTGCCGCCGAAATCCGGAGCGGCAGGGTCACCGTGCTTACCAAACCGAACTCCGGCAAGGCCGAGGCGCTCAACTACGGGCTGGAATTCGTGCACGAAGAAATTTTCGTTGGCATTGACGCCGACACCGTGATCGCGCGCGACGCCATCTCCCGCCTGGTTCCGCCCTTCCTCGATGCCCGCGTCGGCGCCATCGCCGGCAACGCCAAGGTCGGCAACCGGGTCAACTGGTGGACGCGCTGGCAGGCGCTGGAGTACGTCACCAGCCAGAATTTCGAGCGCCGGGCGCTCAACGTGCTGGGCGCGGTCAGCGTTGTGCCCGGAGCGATCGGGGCGTGGCGGACCGCGGCCGTGCGCGATGCCGGCGGTTTCCACGTTGACACCGTCGCCGAAGACGCCGACCTCACCATGGCGCTGCTGCAGCGCGGCTTCCGCGTCGAGTACGAAGACCGCGCCCTCGCCTATACCGAGGCGCCGATGAACGCCCGCGGCTTAATGCGGCAGCGCTTCCGCTGGTCCTTCGGCATCATGCAGTCGGTGTACAAACACCGCGCCGCCTTTGGGCGCAAGGGCGTGCTGGGCTGGGTGGCACTGCCCAACATCGTCATTTTCCAGATCCTGCTGCCGCTGGTGTCCCCGTTCATCGACATTATGTTCGTCTTCGGCGCTCTCGAGTATGCTGTCGACCGCTACTTCCATCCCGAAACCGCCGACTTCCGCAGCTTCGAGAAGCTCGTCACCTACTTCGCGATGTTCCTGATCATTGACTTCATCGCTTCGGCGCTCGCCTTCGCGCTGGAACGCCGCACCGCCGACAACCGCGAGGACTTCACCCTCCTGCTCCATGTCTGGCTGCAACGCTTTGCCTACCGCCAACTGTTTTCGATTGTCCTGATCAGGACCCTGAAGCGAGCCATGACCGGCAACGCCTTCAATTGGGACAAGCTGGAGCGGACGGCAGCCATGTCGTATGCGAAGGTAGGTAGTCGGTAGCCCGTAGTCCGGCAGGGACTTGATTGCATCACGGACTACTGACTACCGACTACGGACTACCACGTACTTCAGCACCCGTTTTCGCCCCCGCGCGTTTATCATATGCAATGCAATCCGGAAGGCACGGCAATAAGGAGGCGACATGGGCCTGATCATCCTGGTTGGCGTTGTCGTAGTCATCGCCGGCATCCTCATCGGCCTTTACAACAGCCTGGTGCAACTGAAAATCCGCGCCGACTCGGCCTGGTCCGACATTGACGTGCAGCTCAAGCGCCGGCACGACCTGATTCCCAACCTGGTCGAGACCGTGAAGGGCTACGCCGCGCACGAGAAGAGCACGTTCGAGAACATCGCCAAGTGGCGTTCGGCGGCGATGTCGGCTACCGCGCCGGCGGAACGCGCCCAGGCGGAAGGCCAGCTCACCATGGCGCTGAAGTCGCTGTTCGCCGTCGCCGAGGCCTACCCGCAACTCCGCGCCAACGAGAACTTCATGTCGCTGCAGAAGTCGCTGGCCGACATTGAAAACGACGTGCAGAACTCGCGCCGCTACTACAATGCCGTGGTGCGCGACTACAACACCCGCATCCAGACATTTCCGGCCAACATGTTTGCCGGCGCTTTCGGCTTCCAGGCACGCCAGTTCTTCGAGCTGGAAACGCCGGCGGACCGCGAAGTCCCCAGCGTGAAGTTCTGATGAGCGGCAACGCCAACATGCAATCAATCAGTGTGGCTCGGGTCTTCGACCCGGGTTCGCGGGTCAAAGACCCGCGCCACACCGGCCGGTGGCTGCGCCGTGCGACTTTGCTGGTCATATTGCTGTGTTGCCTCTGCTCTCCCGCCCTGGCCCGCAACTGGCGCATCGCCGACTTCCATTCCACGGTTGCGATTGACGACCACGGCGGCGTCAGCGTCAGCGAGCGCATCACACTGGTCTTTGTGGGGCAGTACAACGGCATCTGGCGCAGCATTCCGGTCGAGTACCCCGGCCCGGGCGGCACCAATTACTCGCTCTTCTTGAAAGTCGAAAGTGTCACCGACGAGAACGAGCGTCCGCTGAAGTACGAGATCAGCCGCGACGGTCCCTACAAGAAGGTCAAGATCTACATTCCCGGCGCGGTGGACACCAGCAAGACCGTCCTCATCAGCTACAGCACGCCCAACGCCGTCCGCTACTTCGACGATCACGACGAGTTCTACTGGAACGTGACCGGCAATGACTGGCCGGTTCCGATCGATCACTCTTCCGCCCTCGTCTCGCTCCCCGCCGCCGCCGCCGGAGGCCTGCGCGCGCAAGCCTTTACCGGCGCCTACGGTTCCACCAGCCGGGAGGCCACCGCCGATGTGCGAGGCTCGCACGTCGAATTCGAAACCACCAACCCGCTGCCCATGCGCGGCGGCCTGACGGTGGATGTATTCATCCCCAAGGGCATCCTGCATCGGCCCGGCCCGCTCACTCGCCTGGGCTGGTTCCTGCGCAGCAATCCCGTGGTCTTGCTGCCGCTGTGGACATTGCTGGTGATGTTCACGCTCTGGTACTACAAGGGCCGCGACCCCGATCCCGGCCGCTCCGTCGCTCCCCAGTACGAGCCGCCGAAGGACATCACGCCGGCGGAAGCGGGCACCCTGCTCGACGACCGCCTCGATCCACGCGACATCACCTCCACCGTGGTTGACCTGGCCGTCCGCGGCTTCCTCAAGATTGAGCAGGTCGAGACACCCGGTTTGCTGTTTCACGGCAAGGACTATGTCCTCCACCTGTTGAAGCCCAACTCGCAATGGGGAGACCTGGCGCCGTTTGAGCGCGTCATGCTGGAAAATATTTTCTGGGGCGGGGAAAACACCAACCTGTCCAGTCTGAAAAACCGCTTCTACACCGCGATTCCCGTTATCCAGCAGGACATCTTCTCGGCTCTAAAGCGCAAGGGAATGTACTGGCTCGATCCGCAATCGGCGGCCGGATATTCCGTTCTCGGCGTCATCGTCAGCTCCGCCCCGTTTGTCATCGGCCAGGTTGCCGGCGCCATGAACTTGTTCGAATCGGGATGGCTGGCGGCGCTTTCCATCGCCGTGGCTGTCGTCATCGTCTGGTTATTCGCCCGCCAGATGACCTGCAAGACCGTGCTCGGCGCGCGCACCCGCATCGAAATCCTCGGCTTCCAGGAGTTCATGGACCGCGTGGATCGCGACCGCATCCAGCGCATGCCGCCCGATACCTTCGAAAAGTATCTGCCGTACGCGATGGCCCTCGGCGTCGAGCATCACTGGGCGCAGGCGTTCGCCGGCATCGTGCAACAGCCGCCGAGCTGGTACTCCGGCCCGACCGGCGGCGGCATGTTCAATCCCGTGTTCTTCTCCAGCAACATGCATAGCATGGCACAGACCGCGCATGAAGCCTTCGTGGCCGCGCCGCGCGCCAGTTCCACCGGATCCGGCTGGGGCGGAGGGGGAGGCGGGGGAGGCGGATTCTCCGGCGGCGGCTTTGGCGGGGGAGGCGGCGGCGCTTTTTAGGGCCGCCAGGCGCGAAGAGATGTTCGTGATGCGCAGGCCCGTCGCCTCGGCGGGGCTGCCCCGGATCGGACGCAACTCACCATGCCGTCGGCGCCCGCGTCCCCGGCCTCGGAAGCCGCCGTGGGTAGCCGCCATGACAAGGAGGGCTACGCCTTGATTCTTTTGGTTGCGCGCGCCCTGTGATATAACCCCCCCAGCAATTCAGCTCTCCAGTTTCTGGGAACGATGGAGGAGGGTTTCTTGCCCGACGCGCGCACCGGCCGACGCTTTCCCCTGACCCTGCCAGTCAAGATCAAGGGCGGCAATTCGCGCCGTTCGCAGGCTGCCACCACCAACAACCTGAGCGCCGCCGGCGTCTTTATCAGCACCGACCTGCCGTTCCGGAAGGGCTCGAAGCTCAATTTTCAGATTACCCTGCCCGCGCCCGTCATCGGCTCCAAGAGCGACGTGGAAGTCAAGTGCTCCGGGCGCGTGATACGCGTGGACACGCCGACGCGCGGACAACGCCGGGGTGTGGCTTGCGTGATCGATTGTTACCAGTTCGTGCCGCAGCGCAAGTCGCGGGAGGCCAAGTAAATGCTCAAGATGGTCCTGGCCGATAAGCAGGCAATCTTCCGCGCCGGAATCGCCAAGGTGCTAGGCGTGGAAGATGAGATTCGTATCGTGGCGCAGGTGCAGTCCTCGGACCAGATTTCCATGTCGCTGGAAAAGTTTCGGCCCAACGTGCTCGCCTTTGCCGGCAACCTGGCTCCCAATCTGCAGGAGTTGATCGGCATCGCCACTCGCACCAAGACCCGCCTCATCATCCTCGCCGAGACCGGCGAGAACGGCCATGCCTACGTCAACGCCGGCGTGCACGGCGTCGTGTACCGCAACGTCACCGGCCCGGCTTTATTGGAGTGTGTCCGCAAGGTAGCTCGCGGCGAAACCTGGATCCAGCCGCAGACCCTGGCGCCGGAAGAGGCGGAGAACGACATGGTCGGCGCCCGCGTCCGCGACCGGCTCACGCCCAAGGAACTGCGCATCGTCGCCCTTATCGTGCAGGGCTACAAGAACAAGGACATCGCCGCCGAACTCGGCACCACCGAGCAGGTGATCAAGAACTACTTGCGCAATATCTACGACAAGATTGGCGTCTCCGACCGCTTGGAGCTGGCACTGTTCACCATCCACCACCGCATCCTCGCCGAGGCCGCCGCCGCTACGGGACGCTAACGCCACCTTGCTTAGCGGCGTTCTGCCGCAGAGTACAATCCCCGCGTCCATACTCGCGGTTCATACGCACGCCCAGCGGCACGCGTCGGCGTCTCTGCAAGCACGTTCTCCCGGCACGATGAGATACGTGCATCCGACGCCAGCGCACAAGCAGAGCGCCATGCGGAAGTTGGAGAAGTTCAATGCAGAGCAGGATTCACAGCACTCGCAAGATGAGGGGGCCACAAAAATTCCCACAGGCGTCTGTTTTGGTGCTTCCCTCACGAGACGGAACTTGCTCGCAAGTAATTGAACTGGCGGAGAGGGGGGGGGATTCAACACCGCGCCTAAACAGCATCTCGCGTGCTGTGAACCACTTCGCGTTGAAATCAGCTACAGACAAGCATTTCAAGCGTTTTTCCGTAGTTGACCTAGTATCCTCGCTTATACGCTGTGAAGTGGATTACCGCACTAAACGGTATCACTAGGTATCACTGGCTGGCTGCTCTTGAAGCGAGAGCGTAGCGTACAGACCTCCTGAACCTGTCGATGGAGAACTGTACGTGGGGCGGGATCCTCTTGAAGCGTTTCCTCCACTCGGTCGTGTTCATCACCGTGAAGATGTCTCCATAGAAGCGGTCGAGGCCGAAGAACCTCTGAATGTTCTCTCTGTCGGTCGCCAGCATGAGGTAGGCGTTGTTGTAGGTGTTCCGCGCGACGCGGGTCTCGGCTGTGGTCGGCTTTCGCCGCAATAGCCTCTCTGCCAGCGTCCAGCTCGGCGGACGTCCGCCTTTCTTGCCGTTCTTTCTGGCTGCCGCCGTTTTCGCCTTCGAGCGGCTCTTGCCGCCGATGCGTCCACCGATGCGTCCGAGTTCTGCTGGCGTTTCGCCCAGCCACGATCTGATCTGTTTCGCCATACGCTGCACCCGTACACCCAACACAATTATATCAAGCTTTCGGTTATTCGCTCCGATGATAATAACCTAAAGCCTAGGAAATCGCGCAAGCCGCGTGAAATCAACAAGGCATTCGTCTTGGCGGAAAACCGGAAACACTTAAAGCAATCGGCAGCCACCGAAGCCGGGCCGAAAACTGCCAGCGCTGCCTCGTAACACACACCGGGAACAGTGGCAGGCAGAAAAAAGATGGCGAGTAGAAAATTACAAAGTTTCTTGATCTTCACGTTGGTGCTCGCCATCGTGATCTGCCAAACCGGGGCTGTCCTGCACCGACAGCCCCGGCTGCCCACTTTCCTCAAGGCAGAAGCAAATGGCAGGCACACCAGAACATGAAAATCTCCTAGAGCGCCTCGATCGAATGGATCACGCCATAACGGCGCAGGCTCTCGCCTCCCTGCTCGGACTAAGCCCGATCACTATTTACAAACTTGCTGCTCGCGGCGATCTTCCATCGCTTCGAATAGCGACATGCGTCCGGTTTGATCCGCGGCAGGTTGCGCGCTATCTCCGAGGCGAGCGATGAACGGCAAGCCAAAATCTCATCGCGCCTCCATTCTGGCTGCCTCGTACTGTACGCATCCTGATATTGATGCCGCGGATTCAATGCTGTTTGTTTGCCTGGCTGCGTATGCCGATTATGGAACTGGATCGAATAGTCGCCCAGGCAATGAGAGCATTCAGCATGCGATGAAGCTAACGAACAACCCGTCCAAGATTCGCATCACCAAGAACATCGAGCGCGGATTGATCGAGCGCACGTTCCGTGCAAATGGTCGTAAGCAAGCCAGCATCTATCGGCTTTGCTTCGAGAGTCCTCACTTCCCAGATCAAGCTCCCAACGGTGAATGGTTGATCGAGAAACCGGACCATGGAGATGATCCGGATAAAACCGGACCATGGAAACCGAATTCGGGCCAGAAACCGGACCATGAATCGGCAGAAACCGGACCACGGACGCAGCTAAACCGGACCACCGATCAGCAGAAACCGGACCATAGCTGCGGTACGCACAACAAGAGAGCAATAGAGGAGAAACAGAGGAGTAACAGTTGCGCAGCCCCCTCCCCCTCTTCTCACGTAGAAAAGCAAAAGCCCAGCACTTTGGTTGAAACATTCTATGGAGAGTGTCTGCGTATCTGGAGAGCTAAGCACGGAGAGAAAGCTGGACTGTTGTTTCCAACCTTTGAACGCAAGCTGGCTGCACAACTCCTTGAACGGCATGGAATGGAACTGGTGCTCGCCAAGTTTCAGGATTACATCAAGCCTCGTAACGATCCGAAAGATACATGCGCCTTGCTTCACTTTATCGGCAAAGGAGACAAATCTTGGTAACGACAGCCGCTTTGGTTGAAAACATCCGCGACGCCGAAAGCATCGGTGGTTATACCACCGTGGACGGACACGTCCATGCAGTCCGGTCGCCGCGCCGACCATGTTGTGAAAACCCGAATCCAATTCGGTTCACGGTGTGCCTTCCTCCAGATATCAACCTTAATGGCGGTGTCGAATGGTTCACCTTGGAGTCTGGAGTAAAGCAAGCTAGCGGCAGTTTCGGCACACGTGAACGGCGGAATACCGCTCCGGAAAAGTTCCAAGCGGTAGGACAGGCTGGAATCGAATCAGGATGCATGAACATCTGCGCGTAACGTTCTCAAGATCAACATGGCTCGGCCCAAGCGGACAAGGAGAATGAACATGGATGTCCAGATCGACAACTTGAAAATCGAAGTGAACGAAGAGCCCACCGACGACGCACCCGTAACCCTGGCGTACATTGGTGACCGCCTGTTCCGGAAATCGACGCGCTCACTCCAGTGGCATGAACTGATTGCGGCACCGCCGGAACTGAACGCGAAGCTGAACCGGGCAGAAGAGGCGTTCGAGAAATGCCTGTCCTGAGCAAGTGGCCTTATGCCACCAGCGCGTGGAAGAACCGAACCCGGCCTGCTTTCCTGGCCGCCAACGCGATATGCCAACACATTGACGACCGCACAGGCCGGCAGTGTGATCGGCCCGCCGTGATCGTCCATCACTTGTAGGATCCGAAGGATCGCCCTGACTTGGCGTTCGACTGGGCCAACCTCGTGGGAGTCTGTCAGGCACACCACCCTGGCCAACACAGAGGGGAACCCAGCCCGGAGGCTGGGGGATCTTACTATTGTCACACCATCCAGCACGGCGTGATGGGTTCGCCCGTAGTAGTCCACGAGCACGGCGGACCCTATCCCATGTGGCATAAGGCGTACAAAGAGGGAGCCTGGAAGCCACCCGCCGACAGAGATCGGTCGCCCTGGATCGCCACCACCACGGCTGTCGGTGATGCTGCTCTCGACCGTGCTTTGGCTGAGTCAGATTAAGGAACCATCGGGAGCCAGATCGAGGAACCATCGTCTGACACGCGCGTAGGGATCACCCGGAATCCTGCATAGGATCGTCTGTAGGCAGTGTTGGCTGCTCCTACCCTGGTATCACGTGTCCTGTGTTGGCCTGTGTTGGCAAGCACGCCGATCTACTCCAGTTAGCAGATCGCGGCCTGGGAAAGTCCCGCACTCAGTTCGATGGCCGACGCACGCAGAGACACGCGGAAACACCGAGGGGGCAACACACCTGGCTGTGTCCGGCTAAGTGATTGAAGGGTATGGGTGTTGAAGGATCATTTCTGAACACGCCGGAAACCCAACGTGTAAATTTGTGCACACTACCGCGATTTCGAATTTTTTGAACCTCGAATTCTTCAGGTAATTCAGCCAACATTTTCATCCCGAGAATGTCCACCAGCCCATTCAGAAAATGGCCTGTGCCGCAGACCCCTCTGCCAAAAACTTTTTGGTGTAACAGCTACTCCGCAACTATGTGATACGGAGCATTCAACGCTCCTGAGAGAGCAGCTGCAAAGGCTGTTGGAAAGGAATCATCGTGGACCTCCAGGTCATCAGCACACAGCACAAATTCTACCGAGTGGATGTCGATGCGCTCTGCCACATCTTGCTCGAACTTTTCCCCGAAAACCTGAAGCGCATCAATCCTGCGCCAGTGAACCTGGCTGGACTGCACGGTAATGTCCAGGTTCCGCGTCCGGCGGTCGCGAGCGAGTGGGGACTGGCCAAGTCGTACGGCGACATCAACAAGGTCGTCGGGTTGCAGATCACGCTGGCTGGCGGCGAAGTGCTCGCAGTCGGCGGGCCTGCCGACAAGATCGTCGAGAACTGCAAGCGAAGCTTGGCTGGACGCCCTGCTTCACTTCCGTCTGACCTGCTGATCAGGCTGTACGCGGAGGCCACGGGGCAGATGGACTCCGACGTGATCAGGGAGAGGGAGCACCAGCAGAGGATGGCTCTCCAAACGAAGCTGGAACAACAGAACGCCAGGACGACCCCGGACGCAATCGCTCAAGTCGTGGCCGAGGGGCACAAATAAATGGAACCGGACGCGGAAATTAAGGCCGAGATCGAGCGACTGACGCAAGCCGCGCTGCTGAGTCTCGAACGCAGCGGAGAGGATCTTGAAAGAATACGCACCGCCAACCAGCGGATGCGGGAGGAAAGCAATGCCAAACAGCAAAATTGAAAGACGCAATTTCATCAACATTCGCGCCGAGAGCCAGGGCGAGGAATTCTGCTTGATCGGCTACGCCGCGCTGTACAACGTCGAGTCGAGAGACCTCGGCGGATTCCGCGAGATCATTCAACCAGGCGCGTTCGACCGCTCGTTGTCGGAGGGCGACGAAGTCTACTTCGCCTTCCAACATGATCCCGGCCAGATTTTGGCGCGGACGAGCAACGGCACACTCGCGCTGTCGTGTGACGACAAGGGTCTTAGGTTCAAGGCCACGCTGAATCGCAACATCGGCGCGCACAGAGACGTTTACGAGAGCTGCAAGTCCGGGTTGTACACGGAGTGCAGCTTCGGCTTCATGGTTCGCGACGGCGGACAAAAGTTCAGCGGCAACGTCCGCACTCTGACCGACGTGAAGCTGGTTGACTGTTCGCTCGTTGGCGTGCCGGCATATCCGAACACATCCGCGTCGGCCCGCAGCGCAGTCCCGACCACGCAGCAGTTGAAAGCGCGGCTCGCGAAGCTGGGTGGTAGCGTGTTCGCTACGGAAGATGAGCAGCGCCGCGCCCACGCGGAGAAGCTGGGAAAACAGATCGACGGTCAGGCTGTCGGTGACGGCAAGGACACCATCGCCTGCGAGCGTTCGCTTGACGACAAGGGAGCCTTGCTCGATGCTCTCCAGGATTTGGCTGACGAGCGCTACGGCCCGAGGTACAGGGTCGTGGATGCGGACTGTTCGGAAGGCAGTCGCTGCGGCACCGCCATCATGCGCGACATGCTGAGCGACGCTGAGGACTTTTACGGCGTCGATTACGAAGAGGATGAGCCGGACGAAGACGATCTGCGTTCGCTCAATTATCACATCGCCCGCTTTTCAGGTGATCTTCGTGGCCTGACATCCGACGAGATTTCGGCTATGCGCAAGCTCCGCTTCACCAGCTACCGTCGCAAGATGGTGCCGAGCGGAACAGCGTGGTCGAAAGCTCCGCGAGCTGTGCGCGCCAACGAAGATTGGTTCGCGGGACGCAGTGAGCGCGATCTGAAGTGGCGCATGGAAAGCGCCAGTCGATAAAGGAGAATTTGATGGCAAACCAAACACAAGCCGACCCGACGCGCCCAGGTTACTGGCTCGACCTGCGACAACCACTTCCGAAACCGGGCGATTACAAGCCGCAGCCCAAGCCCACAGAGGTCGTCAGCGGCGGTGGGGAATCACCAGCCGAACTGGCGACTAAGATAGCGCACGCGGTCGGCCTGCGCGAGCTGGCACCCTTCATCCAGCACGTACTGGAACTGGAGCAGCGCATCGCCACGCTGGAGCTGCTCGTCGGCTCGAAGGAATTCACCGAAAGGAAAAGCAGATGAGTGACAACGCATACGCCCGAGAGCTTCGCTACCAGCGCTACGACTGGCAGCAGCGAGAGGTGATCAAGGCGGCCGCGACGCTGCTGAAGCACGGTGTCGTCACAGGCTCCGAAGCGGCTAATTTAGTCGTCAAGCTCTACCTCTACAGCATTACGGCGGATGGAAGCACTGTAATCGTCCAGCCACGGGGCGAGCGCCGCCCGCATCCACGGCATTGGTCTGCGCTTGCGGAGCTCGTGGGCCTTCCGCAGATGGCTAAAGCATTTCCCCGTGCAGAGAACTGAGCTCTTAGTGGCAGCCAACCCCTCGCCTTACTTTTCAATGATTTACCTCAGACCAATTGAATAATTGAGATTGCCCCTCAAGCCCGTGCGCAATGAAAGCGGGCGGGAACTCTGCTGCCCTGTGCCGTATGATTAAAGGTTCTTCCGGCATTGTGCTTGCCTTTTTTCCACGAATGCATAACATCAGCTGTTTTCCACATAACGATAAACTTGCCCATGGACAGACGCTTCGAACATCTGGCCTTAGTTCGGTGGCCATTTCCCGTGGTGCCTGATCAGGCCTTTTCGAATTTCATGGCGGATCGGGTCCAGCTCAAGACCGACATAGAAGATCTCCTGAGAATCCTTTGTCGCCGCGACACCTCGTCAATTCATCTCTTATGGGCCTGGTTCGGCGCGGGTAAGACCCACAGCCTCTTCTACATCAGCGATCAGGCAAGCTTAGCCAATGGCAATTGCACTAACAATGGTCTGTACCCTGTGTACAGTGAATTTCCCCGGGCCGTGAAGGGATTTGTCGACCTTTACCGATCCCTGGCCGAGGGATTCAGCGTTGATTTGCTGGCCGATAGTTTTCTGGAAATCTCCACGTGCAGTGAATCCAAAAGCTTTCAGCAACAAATGTTGCACTCGTCTCCAGACCTGGCGAATGCGCTAACGCAAATTGCGATGGGAGATGCCCACCAGCAACTCACTGCGTTTCGGTGGCTGCGCGCCGAGAATCTCCCATTGGCACAGCTGCGCGGCGTCGGCATTTCAAAGCGGATCGACTCCGCCGAAGAAGCACTTCGAATTGCGGTGGCGTTGATGACGCTCATCCGATTTGCAGATCGCGCGAGAGGCAGGCCGGGCACGATGATCCTGTGGATGATTGACGAATTCCAACGGATCGCAAAGTGTTCGCCGCGCGTTTGCCAGGAAGTAAACGTCGGCCTTCACTCGCTTTTCAATGCGACACCAAACGGCCTTGCAATATTCATCTCCTTTTCGGGAACCCCGCAGAAGAAGCTGCCAGACTGGTTTGGCAGGGAGTTGAAGGATCGACTCGCCCGCGCCAAGATGATGCTTCTCCCGCCGCTCACATTCGAAGAGAGCCTGCTCTTTCTGCGCAACGTGTTGAGTCGGTTCAGACTCCCCGGGTCCAATGCAGATGCGTACTTTCCGTTTACACAAGAAAGCGCCAAACTCGTGCTCACCGAAGTAAACAAGCACGGCCAGCTGAAGCCGCGCGCTATCATGCAAGCGTTCGGGGCGGTTCTCGAAGAAGCCGACCAGAGGATCGAAGCAGGCACGATGAAGTCGATTGACTCCGCTTTTGCGCAACGAGCACTTGCTGAAAGATTGACGTTCTCTGACGGGGAGGAGGACGAACCTAGTGCAGCACTTGAATGAGGCGCTTGCTCGTAGAGGATTGTTTCAGAGCCTTCGTGAACTGGAAGGTTCTTCTAAAACGCTTTATCCAAGAAGTGAGCTTCAGGCTCTGCTGGAAGTTCATGGCGTCGATGAGCCCAAGGGGGCCATCGAAGACCTTGCGGCGGAAGGCCTTCTCCACAGAGTCGGAAACGACTATTACCTATCCACGCGAGGCACGCGCGCAAGCTTGCTCTTACAGGCCCTGAATGGGGCAGATCTGGCCGAGACATTCGACAAGTTGGCGGCGATTGACCCCATGCTCGCTCGCTACGAATTGGTCCGCGAAGGGATCACCGAGATTTTCATCCAGAGCCTCGTGGACAGGCCCGGATTCAGCCGCCTCTACTTTTGTTCGCCGTGGATTCACTTGTCGGCAAAAGAGGGCGAGCTGCTTTTGAAAGCGGTTCGGCGTGCGAGGCAGCAGTACGCAAATCCGGTCGAGGTGTTTCTCCTCACGCGCCCGCAGGACGAGGACGGAGCAATCCCCGGCGGAGCTAAGATTTTCCGGGAATTGAGTGCCGAAATATATCTTCACCCCAGGTTGCACACGAAACTGTACATTAGGGAACCGGATGTGAACGGAGCCGGCGTCGTGATGGGAATCGTCAGCTCAGAGAATCTCACACGATCAAGGTACCTGGAGCTCGGGATCAAGATCACATCCGACGGCCGGATGATCAATCAACTCGTGAGGTACTTCTTCGAATTGAGTCAGCAGAGCCGGGAGGCTTAAAGAGGAGGCAAGACGTGGATACCACCAGCAGCACATTGGGGAAAGGGTATGGTCTTCGTCGCGACAACTTCATCCTGGATCCGCTGCTCGATATCGATTGTTTTGCGCGCGACGACATTCGTACAAACGACATTGCAGAGGGCCTCGATATTGACCTCATCACAGGCCTTGCGCCGAAGCGTCTTGTGTGGGGACCCTATGGAGGCGGCAAGACGCACACGCTTATGCGTACGATGAAAGAGCTATCGCAGCTCACGAACATCGAATACCGACGAATCGAGTGCCCCGATCTTTCCAAGAAATCACGCTTTCATGATCTCTATCGGGAAGGCATTATGCGAGCGCTTGGCCAAGATTTCATTCTCGGCATTCTCGAAGATGCGCTCCATTCGGTCGGCCCCGCGCGAAGGGATGAGCTCCTGCACCGCCTCAAGGCCAAATTCGGTGATGAGGAAATCGCAAAAGCGTCGATCCGAATCGTCGACCCTAATTTCGATCTTTTGCGCTTATGGGCGTGGATCTCGGGCGTGGCCATGGGACGCCAGGAACTCGCCGACCTCGGGCAAACCCAGGACCTCACTGAAACGGAGGCGGCGAGATTGGCGGACATCATTTGTTTGTTCGGCAGACTGCTGCGGGAGCTGAAAGGGAAAACCTTGGTGCTCATCTTGGATGAAATGGAGCGACTCCGGTCGATTGGACCGGAGACGATCCCCACTTTTGAATCGGGCTTTACCCGGCTCGTCGACCCCAATCAGAAGGCCGTTTCGATTCTGGTCGGGGCGTCGGCATCGCTGCAGTCCGAAATGGTCGATGTGTTCAGAGAAAACGGACCGGTCACTTCACGGCTGGGCCCCGACGCGCAAATTGAAATACCGAGCCTTAATGATCCGGACGTGAATAAGTTCATCGGAGGTGTCATTCAGTACCTTCGTGATTCTGAATGCGACCTCAAATCCCTTATGAAAAATGCGGCCAAGGATGCGGGCTCAGAGATACTTTCCGAAGAGTATTTCCCGTTCAGCGAGGAAGCGATCGATTCTATCAAGAGTCATCTGACGACCAGCATGACGCCACGCGACATCACTCTCAAGATGACGCGCGCTTTGGGAAGAGCTCACCGGGCTCAACGGTCCGTCATAACCGCCGACTTGGTCAGCTAGGAGAGCTTGCCTAATGGCTGGATCAATCCCTGACGCCACGTTCCGTTTGGAACACTCGTTTGCGTTGAAACCGGACCTTACACTCGACCGCGTATCAAATTCCGACGTTGTGATGGGTCAAAATGCGCCCGGAAGTCTCGATGCAATCTTCCTGGGAAAGCAGGCCGAGACTCCCTATCGAAACGTGTGGATGGACACGCGCGGGGCCCATGCAGTGTACGTGATGGGTAAGCGCCGGAGCGGGAAGACGTACAGTCTAGGTGTGATAGCGGAGGGCCTGGCCGCGTCGGGGTGGATACGCCAAAGCTCCCTCCAACAAGGCGTACTAGTGCTCGACAGCATGAATGTCTTCCTCACGATGCCGTTTGGAGTAAGCGAAATCCACGACGCCAATTCCCCTGCCGCACAGGAACTACGAAAGTGGCGTCTTGATACAGAACCTTTTAAACCGCTGCTCTTCCGCCCGAAGGGGACATCACCTCCAGCTGGACTGGAGACGATTGAACTCACTCTGAAGCCATCCGATTTCGGCTCGGAGGAATGGTGTGGTTTGTTTGAAGCCGATCCCTTCGCCGACCCACTTGGCCATCTGATCACGGAGCTTTACGCAAAGGTAGCGTACGACGGTTATACGGACGTCCAAGGCATAACCCATCCGCCGCTTCCCGAATTTTCCCTTTCAGATCTCTTGGCGGGCCTCGCAGCAGATCCGGACCTGCAGCGGTACCACCGGGATACCATCGAATCGCTGAGGCGTCGGTTAGATGCGGTACGGCGACTGCCGTTGTTTTCTACGGCCGGACTCGACATCCGTCGGCTGCTGGTACCCGGGCGAGTCACCATCCTCCTCCTCCGTGACCTCGATCAGCAGATGAGGGCTGCACTTGTGGGATTGATAGTTCGCAAGATGATGCATCTCAGAGGTGCCGCGGAACAGGAAGAACGAATGGCGCCAATTTACCACGCAAAGGCGGAACGCCTGCAGCAGACCAACCCAGATGCGGCCCGTGAGTACGCGCGGCTCGCTGAGTCGTGCCAGAGCAGGGCTCAGGCCGGCATCCCACGATCATGGATTATTATCGACGAAGCCCACAACTACATTCCCGCACGTGGTGCGGTCGCGTCCCGAGCGCCGCTCAAGAAGTACGTTACCGAAGGCCGCAATTTGGGATTGTCGATAGTGGTTGCCACCCAGCAGCCTTCGGGTCTCGATCCTGCTATCCAGCGGAATGCTGATTTACTTCTCATTCACGCATTAAGCCATCGGGATGACATCGATGCTGCGGAGGGAATGATCAATACGAGTGTGCCGCCAGAGTTCGTGATGGACAGAAGAGAAAAGGTACAGAGTGGACGCATATTCGAGGCGATGGTGCGCTCGTTACCACTCGGCTACGCAATTGCGTCCACCGATCGCGCCAACCGACTTTTTCCCCTGCTCATGAGGCCGCGCATTACAGTGCACGGAGGCACGGAGTACTAGAAAGTGGTTCCTCGCCTAATCTTCCGCACCCATTACCAGGTCGAAGAGCCCGCCTACATAGAGCTCCTCGTGAAGAGGTGCTCCTCTGCGGTCCAAAGCTGCTACCCGGAAGTTGTGGCCGAGCGACTCGTAAAAGAGGTCAAGAATCGCATTGACAAAGACTTCAACAAAGCGGCTGCACTGTATGCAGTAGATCTCGCTGCTGCCCTTGGTGTCATCACGGACAACAACACATGGACAGACAAAGGGCACCTCGTAGACCTCTTGGCGGATATCGGAGAGCCGAACGAACTGTTGCTGAAGCCTCGGGAGAAGCTGCTTCATTTTCGTCTGTTTCTCGAAGCTGACGGCGCGGTGCTCCTGGAGCTCGCACGATACTTCATCGAACACGGGTCGTTGTCGCATGCTGAAGCCATCGCCTCAGATTTCGTCGAGCAGCTGTTCTCGCGAATTTACAACGAATATTTGAGGCTGACGACCTCGACACCGGAGCGGATGGCACTCCGCGAAGACATTCAGAAGCTTCGGCAAGAGGGATATAGGCCGAAAACGCGTCATCACAAGCTTCGTATTCATATCCAAACTATGTTCCGGCTTGGGCTTATCGACCGCCAGGACAACGCGGATATACGCTACATCGCAGCCGAGCAGCACATTCCGAAGCTGTCCGCATTCGTGCGTGAGATAACCAATGTGGAGGTACTGGAGAAGAGAATTGCGAAAAACGAACATCTCTCTGTTGCGTCTCGTGTGTTTGGAATGGGGGCGCGGAATTTCGAAACTATTCCGCAGGAGCTTCTTTCATCATTGCTTATAGACGCGTATGAGCGGATTGCGTCACATGGCACTCCGATCTGCCCGATTTCCACTATCGTCGAGGCGATGCAGGCGACACTCATCTCCGAACACGATACCGATGCGTCGTTCGATGATTTGCTCGGATTCATAACACACCTCCAGCGGACCAACGCGAAGCAATTCAGGTTTCACGTGGATCGGAGAGGGCGGCCCTCGTTCATCAAGATTGCTGACCAGTGGCTTCAACAGTTCAAGGATGTCAGAGCATGAGCCGCTGGGCGAAGGCTCGCGGCAATGGCTTCATTCGCACGGCGTCCCTCTCGTCACGTCCTAAGCGCGGCGCCAAATACTGGTTGGAGTCCACTCAGCCGGAAACTGATTACATGCACTATCTTTTTCGCTATCCGGCGAAATTTCACCGCCCGATTGTTCGTTGGGCGCTCTCCACCGAGCCGGACAAGAAAGTTCTAGTCTTCGATCCTTTCTCCGGGAGCGGCACGTCGAATGTCGAAGCGTTGGTCGACGGCCGATCCTCGCTGGGGCTCGACATTGATCCGCTGGCCTGTTTCATCGCGCGAGTGAAGACTCGGCCGCTCAACCCCGATGCTCTAGCCCGGCACCTCGACAGAATCCAGCAGCGGCTGGCGAAGGTTTCGCGTCGCCAGGTTGAACTAGAGAAACTGATCGGCGGTGATATCAGCGAATCTCGATATCTGAAGGAGTCGAAGGATTTGTGGATTCCACCGATTCCAAACATAGCTCATTGGTTTCGACGGCATGTTATCGTTGATCTCTCGCGTCTCGTCCAAGTACTCAGGGAATTCCCAACGAGTGACACGGAGCGAGAATTTTACTTGGCCTGTGTCGCAGCGATTATTCGCCGGGTTTCGAACGCCGACCCGGTTCCGGTGTCCGGTCTCGAAGTTACTTCCATACAGGCAGAGCGAAACAAGCAGAGGGAGATAAATGTCCAAGAAGAGTTTCTACATAAGGCCCGCACAGTAATTCACGGTATGCGTGAGTTGTGGGACGTTAGTCGAAGGAAACATCCGGCACCCACCGCGATCATAGAATGTGGTGACGCCCGCAACATGGAAGAGGTGCTGGTCCATGAGGCCGCTCATCTAATGCCCTTCTCGTTTGTGGTAACTTCGCCTCCCTACTTCAGCGCTGTAGAGTACAGTCGGCGGCACAAGCTTGAAATGTTCTGGCTGGGACTCGTGCCGGACTCATACAGCCACCGCAGAATGGCGTGGGATTACTTGGGAGCAAAGCAATTTGGTAAACGCACAGCGGGTCTTCGCGATTTTGGCATCACCAAGCTTGATCGTTTACTGACACGTATTGCTGATATCGATCTGCCCCGCGCATACTCCCTGGAGCGCTATTTTGCCGGAATGGAGCGATTCTTCTGCGAACTCAGTCGCATCACGTCCAAGCGAGCAAACGTGATTTGCGTCATCGGTGATTCCACCTGCGCCGGAATGAAAGTGTCCACTGCGGATCTTATTGCCGAGATTGCTTCAGATCACTACACGCTACGGAGGCACTTTTCGTATGCAATACGCAATCATTACATGCAGTACGGCCTCCGCAACGGTAAAGGTATTCGGCAGGAAATGGTCCTAATGTTCGAGCGGCTCTGAAATGACTTGATTTACCGTCCCGTTCCCGTACCGGTGCTCACCTGCCCGCACGCCCGCGCCGCGCGCAGCCGCTGTTTTACTGATTAGTTAGTAAGTATCCCCCGGCAGAGCCGGGGGCTTTGGTTTGTGAGCCGCTCAAAGCGGCTGTGCGGGGTCGCTAACGCGGCCCCGACGGATTGGTGCCACCGTCGCGGTGGCAGTTCAGCGCCACAGACCCATCTGGTCTAAGCGCTCGTCCTCGTGCTCTTGCTTGCGGATGTACTCGCGGATCACCGCCTCATCGCGGCCCACGGTCGACACCCAGTACCCGCGCGCCCAGAAATGTTGCCCAACAAAATTCCTCTTCCGCTCCCCGTACACCCGTGCCAGATGGATCGCGCTCTTACCCTTGATGAACCCAATCACCTGCGACACCGCGTACTTGGGCGGGATCGCGATCATCATGTGCACGTGGTCCGGCAGCAGATTCCCTTCTTCAATCCGGCTTTCCTTCTGCTCCGCCAGCTTGCGGAACACTTCTCCCAGGTACCGCCTCAATTCTCCGTACAGCACCTTGCGTCGGCACTTCGGGATAAACACCACGTGGTATTTGCACTCCCACTTGGTATGGCTTAGGCTTTCCATCTCGTCCATCGTTGAAATTCCCTCTCGTGTGCTTGGCGGCTCACGTTTGGGAGTTTCCTCGGTGGACTCCTGTATCTGTCAAACTTCTACTGCCTCCCCGGCAGAGCCGGGGGGTCTCCCGCTTGTACTAGACTCGGCAGTTTTGGAGCGCTCTGTATCCTATCCCCCAGCCGGTTTGACGCGTCCGGCGCGTAGCCCGTAAACTTAGATTTCAGCTCCCGCCCTACGCCACTCAAGGCGGGGCGTCGGTGCCCCTTGGGACCGCGGAGAACTTCAGGAGCTGCGCGCCAGCCGGGGCGGACCCCGTGAAAGTATGCGTGCAAGCGAGCCTCATTTCCCGCCTTTCCTGCCTTTGATAGAATCCGCCAATGGCCGTCCCAAACGAGATTACGAAAGCGATTCAGGAGCTGCAATCAGACATCACGACCTTAAGCAATTCGCTGCCAGAATGGGACCGATTCGCCCCTAACTTATGATGGCTCGCGGAGGTACCGCGAGATGGCAAACCGAATAGTTTTGCAGGCCAAAAAGCTGGAATCGCTAATCAAGGAGAACACGTTCGCGCGGTGAAAGGCCTCTCCGGCACTTAATCGAACATGGCATTGACCATCGCTCGCATCGCCTGTCCGCGAGCCGGGGCGAGATACCTCATCGTCGAAGCGATGTCGCCGTGTCCCATCCAGTCCTGGACGGTGCGGAGGTCCACGCCTCCGCGAAGCGCTGTCGTCGCGAACGTCGCTCTGAATTTATGGAGCCACCAGTCGGCAGTGTTAAGACCGGCGCGATTCACGACAGCGTGGCACCGCCGCAGGAGATGTCCGTCGGGCCTGCCGCCAGCAGAAGGAAACACGAGCTGGCTGCGCGATTTCTGCTTCCGCTTCTTCAACTCCGCGATCAGCTTGTCCGGCACAGGGATCTCGCGCTCGCGAAAGTTCTTTGGCGTGAATCCGTACAGTGGCTTCGCCCGGACAGTGATGGACGCTCTGTTGAAATTGATGTCGCTCCATTCGCAGTGCTGTACTTCCTTCTCGCGCATTCCGGTCATGAGGAAGAACTGAAACAGGCTGCGCTCTTCGGCATCGCACGCCTTGAAAAACTGATCGAGGTCTTCCTGTTCGTATACTCGCGGTTCCTCTTCCACGAACTTGGGCGTATCGCCCTTCCTAAGCAGTCCGTCTTTGCCGCTGGTCTGCACACCGGAGGCTTTCAGAAATGAAACGACCGTGCCGAACTGATTGTTGACTGTCCTCGGCGCGAGTTTTTCCACGTCGCGAAGATGGGAGGCGAACTGAAGCAGATCATCGCGCGTGACTGCTTCGATGGTTCGGTTCTTGCAGACGCTGAGGAATTTGTCGAGCGTCGCCCTGTAGGCTACGTCGGTTTTGGGTTTTCTGGTCGCCCTGATGTTCGTGAGGTAGGATTCGACCGCGCCGACGAGCGACGTGCCGTTGCCGGATTCCGCGACAACCTTGATGCCCGCCGCCTTGTTCGCGAGCAACTGCTCCTGCCTGAACCTGGCTGCCGCGGCACTGCTGGCATCCTTGCCGACGGACTTCCGCACGCGGCGTGATCCCTCGCGCCAGTCCAGATAATAAGCACCTTCGACGTGCCTCTCTTGGTGCCCATCGACGACTACCCAGTCCGGTTTCACTCTGCCGTTCGCGGACAGTATGACGGGGCAATACCGCAGCTCGCCCCCGATGTGCACGCGCTTGGTGAGATTGACGTCGCGATTCACCTTGGATCCTCCTGTGAGATTCAGGTATCATCAAGGGTATCACGTTTATATAAGTCATTGAAAACAAAAACACTGGCGGAGAGGGGGGGATTCGAACCCCCGGTACAGGTTTTAGCCCGTACAACGGTTTAGCAAACCGCCGCATTCAGCCACTCTGCCACCTCTCCGGAGGGCGGAGCTTACCGCATTGGATTATAGCGGAGCGGCGGGATTATTGCCGAATTGGCACCGCACCTTTTCTTGCTTTGGTCCGTACCGCCGCGACTTGCGTCCTTCCCATTACAATGCTCGGTTGCCCTGCTCGGGCTGGGCGGGAGGAAATTGTATGTCGCGTGTACGCAAGCTAATCGTAGCCCTGCTGTGGGCCATCACCGCCTCGGTTGCTCTGTCGCAGGAGATGCCGGAGGGCCGGCTGATGCGCTTCCCCGACATTTCCCAGGACAAGATCGCCTTCAGCTACGGCGGCGACCTGTGGCTGGCCGCGCGCGACGGCGGCGTGGCGCGCCGCATCACGTCGCATGCCGGCCAGGAGCTGTTTCCTAAATTCTCGCCCGATGGCAAGTGGATCGCCTTCACGGCGCAGTATGACGGCAACTACAACGTCTACGTGATGCCCTCCGATGGCGGCGACCCCCGCCAGTTGACCTTCCATCCCGGCGGCGGGCACCTGAGCGAGCGCATGGGAATTCATAACCAGGTCATCACCTGGACGCCCGACAGCCGGAACATCATTTTTCTATCGCGGCGCGATACATTCAATACCTGGTTTGGCCGGCTCTACCGGATCGGCATTGAGGGCGGGCTGCCGCAGGCACTTCCCCTCGACAAGGGTGGCCTGACCTCGTTCTCGCCCGATGGCAGCAAGATCGCATACAACCGCATCTTCCGCAATTTCCGCACATGGAAGCGCTACACCGGCGGCATGGCGCAGGACATTTCCATCTACAACCCGAAATCGCACCACATCGAGACCGTGCCGCACACGGAGTGGACCGACACCTTCCCCATGTGGCACGGCGACACCATCTACTTCAGCTCCGATCGCGGTCCCGAGCACCGCCTGAACCTGTACAGCTACAGCCTCGCCAGCAAGGAAGTTCAGCAGCTCACGCACTTCACCGATTTCGACGTCATGTGGCCCAGCCTCGGCCCGGACGCGATCATCTTCGAGAACGGCGGCTTCCTGTACCGGTTCGACCTCAACACGCAGCAGCCGCGCAAGCTGACCATCTACCTGCCCGGCGACCGCGATCTCGCGCGCCGCCACTGGGCCGCGGTCAACAAGCTGACCACCGACTTCGATATCTCCCCCGACGGCAAGCGCGCCGTCTTCACCGCCCGCGGGGACATCTTCACCGTGCCGGCCAAGGAAGGCAGCATCCGCGACCTGACGCGCACCCCGGGCATCCGCGAGAAGTACGCCGCCTGGTCGCCCGACGGACGCTGGATCGCCTACCTGTCGGACCGCAGCGGAGAAGACGAGCTTTACCTGGTTCCGCAAGACGGGTTGGGAGAGGAGGTGCGCATCACCACCGACGGCAAAATGTTTCGCCTGCCGCCCACCTGGTCACCCGACAGCCGCAAGCTGCTCTTCGCCGACAAGCAAGCCCGCCTCTTCTACGTGGACATCGATCAGAAAAAACCGGTGCTGATTGACCAGGGCAAGTACGCCGACCTGACCGATTACAACTTCTCGCCCGACAGCAAGTGGGTGGCGTATGCCAAGGCCGCCGACAACCGCAACAACGTCGTCTATCTCTACGACCTTGCCGGCAGCAAGATCACGCCGGTAACCACCAGCGCCAGCGACAGCTCGGCGCCGTACTTTGATCCCGAAGGCAAGTATCTCTACTTCCTGTCCAATCGCGACTACAACGAAGTGCTCGGCGTGTACGACTTCGAGTTCGCCAATCCCAAGGCCGGGCGGGTGTACATCGCCACGTTGCGGGCCGATGAGCCTTCGCCGCTGCCGGTGCTGAGCGACGAAGTCACCACCCGCCGCCCGCCGGACGTCTTGCTGGTGCCCACGCCAGCCGGTCAGAAGCAGCCACCGGAACCGGCGCCGCAACCGGCCGGAACCAAGGCGAAAAAGACACCGCCATCGCAGGCGGAGAAGCAGCCCGGCGCGGGAAAAACTGCCCAGGAGAAAAAAGAAGAAGAGCAGCCGCCGGGCACCCGAGCGTTGCCGAAGGACTTCCGCATTGACCTTGACGGCATCCAGAACCGAATCGTCGCGCTGCCCATTCCGCCCGCCAATCTCCAGAACCTGGCCGCGGCCAAAGGCGTGATTTATTACGTGACCGTGCCGGTGACAGGCTTGTCGGGCCCGCTGCCCGGCGAGACTCCGGCGATTCACGGATTCGATCTGAAATCGCGCAAGGACTACGTCGTGCTGGAAGGCGCCGATCTCTTCGCCCTCTCCTTCGACGGGCGCAAGATGCTGTACCGCGCTCCCTCCGCACCGGCGGGAGAAGGCGGCGGGGCCAATGCCTACGGGATCATCGATCCCAAGGTGCCGAGCGAAGAAGCCAAAGGTCCGGCGCCCAAGTCGCTAAACAGTGTAGGCGACGGCGCGCTCAAGCTGGACGGCATGCGCATGGAAGTGGACCCGCGTGCGGAATGGAAGCAGATCTTCAGCGAGGTCTGGCGGCAACAGCGCGATTACTTCTACGAGCCCTCGATGAATGGCGTCAACTGGCCCGCCGAACGTGACAAGTACGCACAGTTGCTGCCCTATGTCGCCGACCGCTTGAGCCTCACCTACGTTTTGGGCGAGATGATCGGCGAGCTTTCCAACTCGCACACCTACGTCGGCGGCGGCGACTATCCCGACCTTGACGCGGTCAATGTCGGCCTCCTGGGCGCCGACCTGGAACCCGACGCCGGCAGCAGCCTGTACCGCATCGCCAAAATCTATCCCGGCGAAAACTGGAACCCCAACCTGCGCTCGCCGCTCACCGAACCCGGGGTGAACGTCAAGCAAGGCGAATTCCTGCTGGCGGTAAATGGGCGAGCGCTGAAGGCGCCGCAGAATCCGGACGAGCTGTTCATTAACACCGTCAATCAGGCGGTCACCATCACAGTGAACGCGAAGCCCACGTTCGAGGGTGCGCGCAACCTGCTGGTGCGCCCCATCCCCAGCGAATTCGGCCTGCATGAGCTGAATTGGATCGAAAGCAACCGGCGCAAGGTGGAGCAGGCCAGCGGCGGCCGCATCGGATACGTCTATCTGCCGGACATGGGGGACCACGGGCTGAACGAATTCGTCAAGCAGTACTTCCCACAGATTCGGAAGGAGGGCATGATTTTCGACGTGCGCTACAACGGCGGCGGCTTCGTGGATCAGATCATCTTCGAACGCCTGCGGCGCGTGCTCGCCGGCATGGAGTCGGCGCGCAACTGGGAGAGTGACACCGAACCTCCGCTCGTCTTCCACGGCGCCATGGCCTGCGTCACCAATCGCTACGCCGCCAGCGACGGTGATTTCTTCAGCTACTTCTTCAAGGTGTACAAGCTGGGGCCGCTGATCGGGGAACGCACCTGGGGCGGAGTGCGCGGCATCCGCGGCGCGATCCCGCTGATCGACGGCGGCTATATCACGCGCCCGGAGTTCGCGCTCTATGGGCTCGACAGCAAATGGCTGATCGAGAACCGCGGCGTGGCGCCCGACGTCGAGGTGGATAACCGCCCCGACCTGGTGATGGCCGGACAAGACCCGCAATTGGAAACCGCCATCAAGATGGTGACCGAGGAGATGAACCAGCACCCCAAGAAGCTGCCGCCGCGTCCGCCTGACCTGCCCGCGTATCCGGCCGGCCCGGGAATGTAGTGCGGAGAACAAATCAACATCCCCGCCCTGTCGCTCCCCTTCGACTGCGCTCAGAGGCTGTGACTTTTTTGTTTCTGCGCAGGAAGCGACCCTGAAAACAAAAGTCTTAGGCGGCCTAGGAAGCGCATGAATCGAAAAAGGTTGGGAGATTACGAGATCAGCGCGAGGCAGCCCGCTCGCTGGTCTTCAGCAACTCGTTCACGATCGTGACCAGCTCCTTCGGGTTCACCGGCTTTTCCAGGTAGAGGTCGGCCAGCGGCTCGGTCGACTGGAACGCCTCCGTCACGTAACCGGAAACCACCACCACGGGCGTGCTGGAGCGCGACTTGGCGGCCTGCACCACCGCGAGGCCGTTGGCGTCGCCCAGCCGCCAGTCGGTGACGACGGCGTCGTAGCTGTTGCTTTCCAGTTTCTCGATGGCGTCGTGCGCCGAAGTGGAGGCGGTCACGATGTGGCCGGCGGCTTCCAGGATTGCGCATTTCAAAGTGACGACGTTTGGCTCGTCGTCAACGCAAAGAATTCGCGCCATAGAGAGGACCTCGCGGCCGGTACCCGCACGACGGCCGCTGCAACGTTGCCCGTATTGTTAGGCAGCGCTGTCAGGGTTGTCAAATGCGGCACAGCTTTAGGGCAAGCCATTGGCCCCGAAGTTTACGGCAACCCGAGCCATACACAAAAGACAAACACAGAGTCCCGGAGACACAGAGACCACAGAGATTGAAGAATCCTTCTGTGTCTCTGCGTCTCTGTGTTCGTCATTCCCAGCCTGCCGCCTGGCGACTGGAGCCTATCCCAGCTTCTCTCCGATCGACTTCGCCTGCGTGAACAGGTAGAGGTAATCGGGCCCGCCGGCCTTGGAATCGGTGCCGGACATGTTGAAGCCGCCGAAGGGATGCGCGCCCACGATGGCTCCGGTGCACTTGCGGTTGAGGTACAGGTTGCCGACGTGGAACTCGCGCTTGGCCTTCTCCAGCTTCTGCGGGGAGCTGGAATAGACCGCGCCGGTGAGTCCGAACTCGGTGTCGTTGGCAATCTCCAGCGCATGATCGAAGCTGTGCGACTTGATCACCGCCAGCACCGGCCCGAAGATCTCTTCCTGTTCCAGCTTCGACTTCGGCTTGATATCGGCGATCACGGTGGGCTGGATGAAGTAGCCGTCGCCGTGCTTGGCGTCGCGGCGTCCGCCGGTGATGATGCGTCCGTCGCGCCGGCCGTGCTCGATGTAGTCGAGAATACTCTTCATCGAGCCCTCGTTGATGACGGCGGCCATGCCCGGATTCTGCGTGGGATCGCCGATGGTGATTTTCTCGACGCGCTCTTTCAGCTTGTCGAGGAACGAATCGTAGATCTTCTCGTCCAGGATCAGGCGCGAGCAGGCGGAGCACTTCTGGCCCTGGAAGCCGAAGGCGGCAGCGGCAACGCCTTCGACGGCGGCGTCGATGTTGGCGGTGTCGGCGTCCACGATGATGGCGTCCTTGCCGCCCATCTCCAGCACCGTGCGCTTGATCCAGATTTGTCCGGGAGCGGTCTGCGCGGCAACGTGGTTGATGCGCAGTCCCACTTCGCGGGAGCCGGTGAAGGCGATGTAACGGGTCTTGGGGTGCGCCACCAGCGCGTCGCCGAAGCTGGCGCCGGCGCCGGGACAGAAGTTCACCACGCCTTCGGGCATTCCGGCCTCGATCAGCGCTTCCACGAACTTCTGCGCGATGGCGGGCGAGTCGCTCGACGGCTTCAGGACGACGGTGTTGCCGCAGACGATGGAGGCGACGGTCATGCCCGCCATGATGGCGCCGGGGAAGTTCCACGGCGGAATCACGATGCCCACGCCCAGCGGGATGTACCACAGATAGTCGCGCTCGCCGGGGAGTTGCACCGGAGGCTCCGCCTTGGCGAGGCGCAGCGCCTCGCGGGGGTAGAACTCGAGGAAGTCAATCAGCTCGGCGATGTCGGCGTCGGCCTCGGCGTAGTTCTTGCTGACCTCGAAGATCATCCAGGCGGAAAACTCGTGCTTGCGCCGACGGATGATGTCGGCGGCGCGGAACAGCAGGCTGGCGCGCTCCTCGACCGGAGTGCGGCTCCACGACTCGAACGCCTTCAGCGCGGCCTTCATCGCCGGCTCAACTTCTTCCTTGCCCGCTTTCTGGAACAGGCCGACAAGCTCGCCCGGTTTTGCGGGGTTGATGGACCTGATCTTGTCCTTGGTGGTGACGGTTTTGCCGCCGATGATCAGCGGGTATTCACGGCCGAGCTGCGCGCGCACTTTCTCGACGGCGGTGCGCATGGCCTGCACGTTTTCCGGCTTGCTGAAATCTGTGAGGGGCTCGTTGCGGAACGGGCCAACGGCAGTTGCTACGGGCGCATGGACGGTAGCCATAAATGCAATCCTTGTAGTAGGTCCCCACAGGAAGCAGGGACCGAATCCAAAACTGAACATTTTATCAGCTACCACAGGAGAGCATTGCGAATTCCGGATAGGCGGAAAATGATGTCGGTTTACGGTGTTCGGTACTCGGTTCTTGGCCGGAAAATTCATTGTCGATTGCCGATTTTCGATTGCCGATTTGCAAAGGGGGTGGCGGTGAAATAATCTAGAAGTGCTCGCCGTCAGATGGCCGGGATGGCGGAACTGGCAGACGCAGCGGACTCAAAATCCGCCGGGCTTCGGCCCTTGGGGGTTCAAGTCCCCCTCCCGGCACCACAGAGTTTCAGTTTCGAGTCTCAGTTTCAGGCAAAGTCCGCTTCGACCTCCCGCCCGCAAAACGGCTCCCCTAGTGCCAGCTTCCGTAGCGCACGACGAGTTCTGCGCGGTCGTTGTAGATGAAGATCGGGGTGCCGGTTCCCGCCTTCTCCTTGGCAGCTTGCTTGGCGGCGTCGAGAGAGTTGAAATCCCCGGCGAATTTGGGTGACGCAAGGGTGCGGATTCTAGCACGTCTAATGCTGGTGTTCGGCTGTTGAGCAGGCCGCTGCGCTCTCACGCCGCGAAAACGGCTAATTCGCCTTCAACTCGACGACCTTGTCGTCTTCGAGTTCGACCGTGATGTCTTGGTATTTGAGGATGGTCTTCTTACCGAACTGGATGCGCTTGGCGGGTTCGCCTAAAGCTCCAATCACGTCCTTCTCGGACATACCCGGCTCGATACGAACGTTGTTAGCCGCTTCCGCTGCGGCCTTTGTCGTCTGAAGGTATTCTTCCGTCGGAAGGAAGTAGTGCCCGATCTGTTCCGTGAGGTACCCAAAGTAGTCGTCGTCCGATACTCCCGGCGACCTGGGGGGAATGAGAAAACGAAAATGGCAACCCCAATCAACCTTCCAATCCACTCCGGCGACGCCGCCGTAAATGTTTTGTGTTGAGGCCGTGCGCTTGCCCGCCAGAGGAACGAGGTAAAAATCTATCCGCAGAACGTCGTGGCCCAACGTCTCAACATAGAAGAGCCGGACCTGCACCATTTCGCCCGGAGCAAGGGCGTCAGTAAATCGCGCACCGGCCTCCACCTCCTCGGTCGTATTCTCGTCAAGTAAGTTCCGACCCTGATACTTCTTGGGCCGATCGGTGAAATGAGGGTCGAAGTGGTCGTAGTTCACTGAATACTCGAGGCGGTTGCCGCCCCGTCCTGAGAACCCCGTGCCTGCCTGGAGCAGCGCAACCAGAATGTTGCTGTGCGCTACGTTGAGATTCTTCTTGTCGTACCGCTCAAACAGCCGCTGCTTCAGCCGGTCATTGTTGCCCGCGTGTGCCGAGGACGCATTCCAGAGCAGGATCAGCAGAATGATTCCGCCCAGCCCGAAAACAGACCTCCATCTCATGGGTGCCTTTCCTTTACATTTTTCTCCTAAGCGCAAGGGCTCACTCCGAAGCGGAGTGGATGCCAGTAATGCGAGAGCTTCTGTACATCAGCCAACTTGCCGTCAATGAAGACGATTTTCATGTCGCCCCTTCACGGCCTCCCGCCTTAGTGCCTACATGCTTTTTCCAACGCCGAAGTCATAGTCGTGGTCGGCATCGACGGAGAGCAGGTACTCCCCGGTAGCCAACGGCGCGGCTGGCGTCACCGTGAGAACGTCAGCGCCGAGCCGCGAAACGGTCGCTGCATGGATCTTCTTGTCATCAATTGACGAACTGCTCCCTCGCAGCGCACTGGCTGATGCAAACTGCACTGCGCGGCTGTCTTTCTTGACTTCAAGCCGGATGATCTGAACATCCCTCCCGAACTTCCCGAGTCCTCGAACATAAAAAACAGGTTGCGGCGTCATGAATTGGGCGGGTGCGTGGGCGCCTCGATACACGTAATAGACCCGCATCTTGCCGACACCTGTGGCGGCGCCGAACAAACCCTTCGATTTCGTCTTTGGCATCGAAGCGTCCTGCAGTTGAACCCAACCCGTGGGATCTTGGTAGTAGACGCCGGAAGCCTTGGGAAGCCCAGGGACTACCTCGGGTGCCCGCTCGACTCTCGGACTCATCTCAACTTTCGTCTTGGCCCGCGCTTCAAGCATCGCGTCGATTACGGTCTTGCTAAGACCGGCGTTCTTGAGCTGCAGCAAGGCGTCGGGTGAGGTGTCGAATGCGGTGTCGCTCGCTTTTATCGCTTTAACTACAGTGTCGTCACCCAGATCTGCCTTGACCATCTTGATCACGTCCTCATTCGTGAGGGGCTTGGTTTGCGCGGAGGCAGTGGCGACCACAAATGTGAAAACGAATAGGAGTAGGAAGAGGAAAACGGCAACCCGACGCATGGCGCGCCTCCCGCTTTTGTTATTTCGCTTAGGTTCGCTCGGCCCGGGAACTGGGGCCTTGCCTCAGAGGGTGGGCACTACGTTGTGGACTTCCTCTTCAGTGAGGCTATGGCAAAATGCTCGGCTCGTAAGCGAGGCACGTCAATAGGTGCTCGATGTTTTCTGAAAACTGCATGCCGATTCGGGAACGATGAGAGCTTAGCTGTGGTGTCTCAAGACGTTGCCCCCTCCCGGCACCAATCCAGTTTCAGTTTCGAGTTTCAGTTTCAGGCAAAGTCCGCTTCGACCTCACGCCCGCAAAACGGCTTCCCTAGTGCCAGCTTCCGTAGCGCACGACGAGTTCTGCGCGGTCGTTGTAGATGAAGATCGGGGTACCGGTTTCCGCCTTCTCCTTGGCAGCTTGCTTGGCGGCGTCGAGCGAGTTGAAATCGCCGATGGAGAAGACAGACTCGGCGTTGGAGTGGGTCTCGACTCCGAGCACGCGGTACTGGGCCGGGGGCGCGGTGAGTTCCTCTTTCGTAGCGTTCGGGTACCGCATAGCCGTTTCCTCTCGATTTTTCGGAATGATACAGGGATTCCGGGCGGTCGGGAGGTGATAATCGTGCTTCGCGGAGACGCGGGTCAGACAGGCCCATTACGGGCGCATGGACAGGCGAAGCTTGGCGACGGCGCGGGTGAAAATGCGGGCGACGGTTTCTTCCGGGAGATCGACAATTCGCGCGACCGTGGGCAGCGCGAGGCGCTGATTGCTCTTGAGAGCGAACACCAGGCGCTCGCGCGCGGAGAGTGTGCCGAGCACATCCGCCGGAGAAACATGGAACGGCGCATCCTGCGGAGCGTGAGCGCGGTTGCCGGCCCAGGCGAGCCACTGGTCGGCCGCGAGGCGGTAGAACCAGATGTACAAGGATTGCGCGCGACGCCGCTGCATTTCCCGATAGGCGTTCAGCAAGGTGGAATGGCACAGATCGAGCGCGACCTGCTCGGAGCCGGTCAGAGTAAGCAGGAGCGCCAGGATCGCCCGGTCGTAGCGGGAGGCGATCTTCTCAAATGCGGCGGCGTTGCCCTGGGCGGCGTCGCGGAACAGATCGGCGCCGGAATCGTCGCCGCCGGACAAGCCCACACAAGGCGCAGCTTGGCTTTGCTGCGTGCTGCCGAGCGGACGAATTGTTTCTCGTGCGGCCATGCACAAAGTTTCAGTTTCGAGTTTCAGTTTCAGCAAAACCGGACCCTCGGCGATCGGCAATCGGTCAAACGCAGATCGGAGACCCGCGCCACGCAATCAGCCAACCATCGACACAATCAGCGGTCCTTGGCTCCTGCGTGGCGAATCACCAGCAAGCTGACGTCATCCTGACGCGGCATGCCGACGGCGAAGTCCTGCAATCCACCGAGAATCGAAAACAAAACGGCATGAGCCGGCTCGCCGGCGTGCTCGCGGGCCTTGGCTCGGAAGCGGGCGTCGCCGAACTCTTCGTCGCTGCGGTTGCGGCATTCCAGGACGCCATCGGAGCAGCCGAGCAGCATGTCGCCGGGACGGAGCGCGACCCGCGCCGACTCAAACGACGCACCGGCGATGACGCCCAGCACCGGACCTCCGGTTTCGAGGCGCTCGAGGGCGGAATCGCGGCGCAGGAGCAGCGCCGGCGGGTGGCCCGCGTTGCAATACTCCAGTTCGTCCGAGTGCCAGTCGAGGCGCAGCAGAACCATGGATGTAATCGGCGGCGAGGGGCGCAGCGCGCACAGCTCGCGATTCACGGCGGTCATGACCGCGCCCGTTTGGTCGTGGGCAGCGGCGTGGCAGCGGATCAGGCTGACCAGGTGCGTGAACCACATGGCGGCGGCGACTCCCTTGCCGGCGATGTCGCCGAGGAAGATCCAGGTGCGTTCGCCGACATCCATAGCGCTGACGAAATCGCCGGCGAGATAGCGCGCCGGGAAAACTTCGCCGGCGATGTCGAACACTCCCCGGGACATTTGCCGCGGACCGCTCAAGCGCCGCTGCACGTGCGCCGCCTCCAGCAGTTCCAGATGGAACTCGCGGCGCTCGCGCTCCAGCACGGCGAGATTAAATTCCAGGCCGGAAGAGGGCTGATGCTCGGCGCGCGCGACTTCAGGCGCGAGCGTCATCAGTATCTGCTCGAATTCAGCTCCCGCATGATGACGACTGGTGGCCATGACCGATCTCCCTGAATTTCAGTTTCCGGTTTCCAGTTCGCGTGTTCGAGATTGAAGCTCGAAACTGTTTCGATACCTAGCCGACGAACTTGTACCCGATGCCGTGGACGGTGAGGAAAAAGTGCGGCTGTTCGGGCGAGGGCTCCAGTTTCTGGCGCAGGCGGACGATGTGCGCGTCCACGGTGCGCGTGGTCGGAAAGTGCTCGTAGCCCCACACCTCGGTCAGCAGGCGCTCGCGGCTGAGGGTTTCCCCGGAGTGGCAGATGAAGTACTTGAGCAACTCGAATTCTTTTGCCGACACCTCGACGGGCTTGCCACGACGGGTGACGCGGCAACTTTTCAGGTCGATGGCAACGTCGGAAAAACCGAACGCATCGCCGTTGCCGGTGGACTTGGAAGCGCGGCGGAGGACGGCCTTGGTGCGCGCGATCAATTCGCGGATGGAGAAGGGCTTGGTGACGTAGTCATCGGCGCCGAGTTCGAGGCCGACCACTTTGTCCACCTCCTGGCCGCGCGCGGTGAGCATGATGATGGGCATGCCCGGGCGCTTGACCTTGAGCTGCTTGCAGACGTCGAGGCCGCTCATTTTGGGCATCATGACGTCCAGCAGCACGAGGTCGGGAGAGTCTTTCAGGGCGCGCTCCAGGCCCTCGACGCCGTCGTAGGCGGCGGCAACCTGGTAGCCTTCGAATTCGAAGTTGTCGCGCAAACCGGCGACCATGTTGGGCTCATCTTCAATGATCAGGATTTTCGTCATTACGCCACCCCCACACCCTGGCCGATGTCAGGTTTGCTACCAGAGTTACGCATCGCCGCGACCGGCGGTTCCACCGGAAGTACGAGACTGAACTTGCTGCCTTTGCCGGGCGTGCTCTCCACCGAGACATCGCCGCCGTGCGCGTGCGCGATGTGCCGCACCAGGCAGAGGCCGAGACCGCTGCCCTTGGTGTTGTGCACCAGCGGATCGCTCACGCGGTAGAACTTTTCAAAAATCTTGGACTGCTCATCGCGGGAGATTCCGATGCCGTGGTCCACCACTTCCAGCTTCACCGAGCCATTCGTGCGCCGCAGGCTGACTGCGAGATAGCGGTTGTCGGAGGAATACTTGATCGCGTTGTTCACCAGGTTCAGCAGCGAACGGGCGATCGCCTCGCGGTCCACCACCACGGGCGGGATATCGTCGGCGATGTGTTCCTCGAATCGGAATCCATGCTGCTCGATCTGGTAGCGGTACGATTCCAGGGTGGTGCGCACCAGTTCGGGAAGATTGGTGGCGCGGAAGTCGTATTCCTTGCGGCCGGCCTCGATGCGCGAGAAGTCGAGGATGTTGTTGATGAGCGCGGTCAGGCGCTCGCTCTCCTTGCGGATGGTGCAGTAGTACTCATGCTGCTTGTCGGGGAGGGAGACGCGTCCGAGCTCGAGCGTTTCGGCGTACAGGCGGATGAGCGCCAGCGGCGTGCGCAGCTCGTGCGAGACGTTGGAGACGAAATCGGACTTGGTCTTCGCCAGCTCCATTTCCTTGTTGACGCCGCGGTAGGTGAACACGATCCCGGCGGCGAGCAACAGCGATAATCCGCCGAGGACCAGGAAGCTGGTGCGCAGGAATTTCTGTCCGATGGCTTCGACGGTGGTGCCGCGGAATTTCATCGCCAGCATCAATCCGGGGAAGCCCGCTTCCAGCTTGCGCTCCATCTCAGGCATACCGCCGTCCCAATCCGAACAGGCGGCCAGCGGCGGCTCCTTGGGAGCGTGGATCATCATGACCGCTTCCGAACGTGTGTTGCTGTTGTCCTTCTTGGCTTCGACCTCGCTCTCCGCCATCATGGTGTTCATCATCTCGGGGAAAAACTTATCCTGAAGAAAATCGGGATCGAAGACCACCCCACCGATGCCGGCCTTGTTTTCATTGATCGGGAAAAAGATGAAGGCTTGATAGACCGGTTTGCCGTTGCGGGTGATCCACTCTCCGTGCGGCATGTACGGGCGCTCGCCCTTGCTTTGCATTGTGCGGAGTTTTTCCACGATGAGCGCGCCTTCCAAGTCGAACCAGCCGGTGATCATGGTGCCCAGCTTTTCGCCTTCGGCGTGCACCTCGGCCGCATTCGTATATCGCGACTGCGAGCGCACCACCGTTCCCTTTCCCTTGCTCCAGGTGAAAATCTGGGCGAAATGCGGGTGCTTATCGAGCATGGCCTGTAAGCGGGCGCCGGCGTCGGAGTCGTATGAGCAAGGCACCTTGGGCTGCACCTCGTCCGCCATCTCGTAGGCTTTGCGCGCCATGCGCTTTTCGGTGATGGCCATCATGTGCTGGAAATCGCGCTGGATGGCGGCCTCGATGGCGCGGTCGCGCTGGATGGAGCGCAGGTGGAGCACGCTGAAGCCGATGAGCGCCGCCGCCGGGAATACCACGAAGGCCAGCGTGATCAGCAGCCGCAGCCGCTCGCTGCGCTGTCTTTTTGCCATAGGGACCTCGCACGAAACACCGCGAATGACGGGCCTAACAATAGCGAATTCGTGCCAGGTTTGTGTGAAGCCGGAGTAAAAAGACGTAAAAAATTGTGAATTGACGCGACTTCAGCCAGCGATGAAGCGGAACGTTCTGATGATGGTATCGCAACCAGCGCGTGTTAGCCCACGGGGGGCGATCCGGTGGGCGGCATGATCGTGCTGCTGCCGTGGCGCCGACGCAGCCGTCGTGACGCCAGAAATCTAGCCACGGATCGCCACGGATTCTCACGGATCAACACGGAAACGATTTTTCATCCGTGGGAATCCGCGTACATCGGTGGTTAAGGTTCTTGATTACTCAGGTGGTTACTTTCCGGTTACGGAAGTGACATTTACACCGGCTGGCGATGCGTCATAATCCAGCCGTTCGAAGGCAGTTCTGGGGGAGGGCTGCCGTGGCGTCCCGGTGATGAGCCGGGACGTCACATTTTTAGGACAAGCTTCAGGCGCCGGCATCCAACTCAGCAGCGTAGTGTCCCCTGCCTCTGGTCAACTCCGAATCCACACTCAACCATAAGCCCGACGCCTGTTTCCGGGCTCCAGGCCGGCAGGCCGAAGGCTTCAGGCCGGCAGCGCTGCGTCTTCTCATGCTCTGGCGCATCCAATGTGATGGTACGATGTTTGGCCGCCTGGCCTGCCTGGGCGGAGAGGCCCAGGGACGAGTAACTGCGGTAGGCACTCATAGCGGGGAGGATCGATGGCAAGCAACGCGATTTTTGAAGTGACGGATGCGAATTTCGACCAGGCGGTATTGAAGTCGGATCAGCCGGTGATCGTGGACTTTTGGGCGGCCTGGTGCGGCCCTTGCCGCGCGCTGGCGCCGATTGTGGACGAGGTGGCCAGCACCTACACCGGCAAGGTGAAGGTCGGCAAGATGGACGTGGACAAGAACGCCGCGACGCCGCAGCGCTATGGCATCCGCGGCATTCCCACGCTGCTGATTTTCAAAGGCGGCCAGGTGAAGGAGCAGATCGTCGGCTACGTGCCCAAAGAGCAGATTGAGAAGGCGCTGGAGCGGCACATCGGGGGATAGGCTTTGGGTTTTAGGCGTTAGGTTTTAGGCAAGAGGAAGCCCGGCAAAATTGCCGGGCTTTTTCATTTCCCGAATTCCGCCGCCTGACGCCTAAGACCTAAAGCCTAACGCCTAAAACCTATTTATCCGACCACACCGCCAGCAAGTTTCCATTGGGATCGGTGAAGTGGAAGCGGCGGCCGCCGGGAAATTCAAAGGTCGGTTTGGTGATCCTGCCGCCGGCGGCAATGATCCTGGAGTAGATGAGCGCGAGGTCGTCGGCGTAGATGACCAGCAGCGGGCCGCCCTTCACCACAGGCACGCCCTTGGCAAAGCCGCCACTGATGCGGCCATCATGGAAGCTGGTGTAGTCCATGCCGTAGTCTTCAAATTTCCACCCAAAAACCGTGGAATAGAAGTTCTTTGTGCCTTTGATGTCGTTGGCCGGGAACTCGACGTAGTCGATGCGGTAGTTGTTTTCGCTCATGGCAGGGAACTCAGCCGTTACTTATACCGCAGAGGAGCGAACCGCGGAAAGCCGCTGTGCCAAAATTCTCAATATTTGCGCAGCACGCCGATGACGCGTCCCTGCAACTGTACGGCAGCCGCGGCAACGATGATCGGCGGCATGGCGGCATTGGACGGCTGCAAGCGGATGCGGTCGCCTTCCTTGTAGAAGCGTTTGAGCGTGGTTTCGGCGCCATCCACCAGCGCGACCACGATCTCGCCGTCGCGCGCCGCCGGGGCTTTTTCCACCAGCACGTAGTCGCCGTCGAGGATGGCTTCGTCCTGCATGGAATCGCCGCGCACCTGCAGCACGAAGACGTCCTTGGAGCCGGTAAAATCCTGCAGCGAAATCGTTTCCGGATTTTCCATGGCTTCAATCGGCCGCCCGGCCGCGATGCGTCCCAGCAACGGCAGCGAGAACGGCGCCGCCATCGCCTGCTTCATGCGCCCGCGCGGCGGCAGCAAATCAATCGAGCGGCTGCGGTTGTAGTCGCGGCGCAGCAGGCCCTTCTTTTCCAGGTTGCTGACGTGTTTGTGCACCGTGGCCAGCGAACTGAGGCCGAGGCCGCCGCCGATCTCTTCAAACGAGGGCGAGTAGCCGTGCGAGTGCACAAACCCGGCAATGAAGTCGTAAACCTGCCGTTGGCGGCGTGTCAGGGCCATGGGAGCGCTCCTCTGAGGCGAGTATGAGCGAATAAAAGGCGAAATGTCAATGAGTTTGTGGATATAATCCTGTGACCGCCCTTCGCGCCATTTCCGTCAATGCGATTGTACTGCGCAAGGGCTGGCGGAGGTGTACATGGCAAAGCGTCTCCGGCGGCTCGTTCGCATTCTGTGGCTGGCGTTGCGACCAATACCGAGATGGAAGGACACGATGCAAAGCATTGTGAGCTTCCTTGTCATAATCGCGCCGACACTTGCGGGAATATTCAGGAAACTCAAGGGACCGGAGGGCTGGACCTTAAGAGATGGATTCTTTGCCAGCATCGGCCTGTTCGCGGTGGCGGTTGCAGTTGCGGCGTACCGGATACAAGAGAAACTTGATGACGTCCTAGAAGGCGTCCCCAAGTTGGTGTGCAAGGGAGCGTCCTTCCATGACAATCCTATTGTCAGAAACTCTATGGAAATGGAGGGATCGCCGGCGGTGCCAGTACTCAGAAGTAGGATTGTTGGCACGCCTACCTTCTATCACCTGAGAATAACCAATGAACCGACTGGGGTAATAGACCGAAAGGTGGCGGAGAAAGTGGCGGCGAGGGTGCAAGTGTTCCACGAGAACGGAACGCCCGCCGCTAAGGAGAGGTTGCATCGCTGGGAGCATTCCCCAGGACCCGCCGAAGCGGGCAAGAGCGCTGACCAATTGTTGCCCCTGGATATTCCGCCCAGCGGCATCGAATGCAATCTTGATATTGCTATGAAGTACGACGAGGACGATTCCTTTCACACCCCAAACAATGAAACGGTAATGAGAGGAAGTCCGGATTGGAGAGAAGAAGATTTCAAGTTTCCCCCCGGGATATATGTTGCGGAGATTCGCTTCAGGGGCGCAAACGTCGTAAGTAATCTTAAGTGTCAGATTGTGAACAAAGGCAAGGGGTCGAAACTGGAGATCACTCCACTAAGCAGCTAGCTCTTTTGAACTCAACGTTGTCGGAAGCGATCATGCGCTTGAGAGTGTCGCGAAACAGGTAGGGATTCTGGCGATTGTCGAATCGGAAGCACATTTCGTCGAGGTAGGCCTGCAGGTGTTTTGCCAGACGAACTACTGGCTTGCGCGAGCAGAGTTTGACCACACCAAACCAGGCACGGCGGTCAGCGACTCCACCACCGCCACCGGCCGGTAGCTGGTGAAGGCGTGCCTGGGAGTCACGCCGGTGAGCACGGCGACAAACGGAAGCTGCGCGCGGCGGGCGGTTTCCGCGTCCACCACGCTATCGCCCACGTACAGAACTTCGCTGGCGGCGGCGCCCAGCGCTGCCACCGCTTTGAGCGCGCCTTCGGGATGAGGCTTGTGATTGGCGACGTCCTCGCCGCCGACGATCACGTCAAAGTAGCCGCACATTTTCTCGCGTTCCAGCACGGCCGCAATGCGCCGCCGGAACTTGGTGGAGAGGACGCCGATGGCCAGGCCGCGCTGTTTGAGATCGGGGATCACGGTGCGCGCGGTGTCGTAGAGCATGGTCGAGCCCACCATCACCTGGTCGGCATGGGCGATAAAGTGTCGCGAGAATTCGGCACACTGCTCGGGCGAGGCCGGGCCGGTGAGACGGCAGAACGTCTCCGCCAGGGACAAGCCCACCGTTTCCGACACGGCGCGGGCCGACGCTGCCGGCAACTCCATTTCCGCCAGGGCGTGATTGACGCAGTCTTCGATTCCGCGCGAGGAGTCGGCGAGGGTGTAGTCGAAATCGAACAGGACAGCACGGTAGTTCATCGGGCTAGGGCGCCGCGCGCACTCAGGATTTCTTCGACGGCGCGGATGGCGACTTCCAGCTCCTCATCTTTCGTGTAGAAATGCGGCGACATGCGCACCCCGGCGTTGGGACGAAAGTCCACCAGGATGTTGCGCTTGATCAGCTCGGCGCAGACATCCGGCGCGAACGGCATATCTATGGACACGGTGCCGCCGCGGCGCTCGGGATCGCGCGGCGTGTTCACGCGCCAGCCGCGCTTCTCCGCCAGCTCAATCAGCTTCGCGGTCTGGCGCTTCGATTTTTCGCGGATCTTGTCGACGCCCACTTCGCGGATGATTTTCGCGCCGGGCTGGGCTGCGTAGAGCGCGGGAATGTTGGGCGTGCCGTTCATGAAGCGGTACTGCCCGGCGGCGTAGCGCTGTTCGCCGATCTGAAAGGCGAAGGGCTGCTGGTGCGCGATCCAGCCGGTGAGTGTGGGTTCGAGCCTGGAGGCGAGGTCGGGACGAACGTAGAGATAAGCCACGCCGGGCCCGCCGCACAGCCATTTCAATACCCCGCCGCAGGCGAAATCGGTGTTCAGCGCCTGCACGTCCACCGGCACGGCGCCGAGGGACTGGAAGGTATCGAGCACCACGAGCGCGCCGACCTGGTGCGCGCGCTCGATGATCGCCTGGGCATCGTTGATATAGGCGCTGCGAAAGATGACGTGCGAGATCGGGACCAGCAGCGTCTGCTCGTCAATGGCGGCGAGCATGCGGTCGAGCGGCACGTGAATGCCGTCGGTGGGGACCATCTCGACGCGCGCCCCACGCGAGCGTTGCGCATTCCAGAAATACATGACCGAGGGAAAATTGAGATCGCTGAAGACCACCTTGTTGCGCCGGCCGGTGAAGTCGAAGCAGGAAGCCACAATGGCCTGGCAGAAGGTCACATTCTGATGCACCGACACCGAGCCCGCCGGCGCGTTCATGAGGGCGCCGATTTCGTCGCCCAACTCGGCCGCCAGCATCCACCATTTTTCTTCCCAGGCACGGACGCCGCGGTGCGCCCAGGCGCCGGCGTAGTCGCGCAGGCTGTCAAAGACGGCGCGCGGCATGGCGCCCAGCGAGTTGCTGATCAGGTACGTGGTCTCTTCCAGGATGGGGAACTGCGGTCGGTAGCGCAGCAGGTCGTCCGGCATCAGGGAATTGTAGCCGAACATTCGCCACTCCCGAGACGCGAGTCCCGAGCCAGCTTCCCGCGACACGGGACTCGGGACTAAAGTAAGGCGAATGGGCAATTGCCCCGGGCAGTGCTTGTGCATACAATAGCCCGGCGCTACGGGGCCCCTTGCACGCGCGGAACGGGTCCTGGACCCGCCCCAGTACGACGCGGAAACTCCTCCTATGCCGGACATCAGCCGACGCCTCGAGCGTGCCGAGAAGCACCTGCAAAAAGGCAGGCAGGATGCCGCTTTGGAGGAATACCTCGGCGCCCTCCAGGAAGACCCCGGCAACGATGTGGTGCGGCAGACGGTGGCCGACCTGTACGTGGCGCTGGGCCACGCGAGCGAAGCCGCGAAACACCTCTCGACCCTCTTCGACCATCATTCGATGATCGGTGACACCGTCAAGGCTGTCTCCACTTACAAGAAGCTGGTGCGGGTGGGCGCGCCGTCGGTGGACCAGACATTCAAGTACGGGCAACTGGTGGAGAAGTCCAACCGTCACGACGCCATGGAGGCCTACAAGGCGGCGCTGCACGGGTTTGATTCGCAAAAGAGAAAACAGGAAGCGCTCGCGGTCTTAAAGCGGGTGATCGCGCTCGACCCTAGCGAGGAACACTACAAGCAAGAAGGAGAACTCGCGGCCGAGTTGGGCGACGGCAAGACGGCGGCCGTGGCCTTTCATTGTGTTGGGATGTTTGAAGCCAAAGCCGGCGCCGATCCGCTTCCCTGGTATCAGCGCGCGCACCAGATGGATTCGCGCAGTCCTGACGTGGCGCTCTCCTACGGAAAGGCGCTGCACGCCGCCGGGCTGGTCCAGCCGGCCATCACCGTGCTGGAGCCGTTCGCCACCGCCGACAAGAGCCGGATCGAGGACCGCGAGGCCTATGCCGACGCCCTGGTCGCCGCCAAGCGGCTGGTGGAGGCCGAGCCGCTGATCTGGGAACTGTTCGAGCGCGATCCCAAGGAAGTCGGCGAGGTCGGCGAGCTGATCGCCGCGCTGCTCGACGAAGACCACCAGGCGCACGCGCTGGAGTTGGCGCACAAACTCGAGGTCCACCAGCTCAAAAGCGGCAACCAGCGCGAATTCGTTGCGCTGATGAAGGACATTGCCGACAAGCATCGCGCCGGGATCGAGTTCCTGGAATACATGGTCGAGGTGTACAACGCCTCCAACCGCGAGCACGATTACTGCGGAACGCTGCTCAAGCTGTTCGAGCTCTATTACGCGACCGGGACTTTCATCAAGGCTGCCGACTGCCTGGACCGCGCCGCCGAGGTGGACGCCTACGAGCCCGGCCACCAGCGGCGCCTGGAGATGCTGCACGGCAAGATTGATAGCAATCATTACAACGCCATCGCGTCGCGGTTTACCTCGGTGCTGAAGCTGGAGGAGGCCGAGAGCGACACGCCCGAAACGCCCGAGGGCGAAACCACCGTCCTGGAAGACCTGATGCTGCAGGCGGAGATCTTCCTGCAGTACTCGATGCGAGCCAAGGCGGTGGAACGGCTGGAACGCATCCACAAGCTGTTTCCGCACGAAGAAGAGAAGATCGAAAAGCTGAACGAGCTGTACCTGAGCGCCGGCTTCACGCCGCATTACAGGCCCGAACCGGCCCCGGCGCCCGCCACCCAGCCCGCGCCGGCGACCGCGGTTTCATCACCCGCGCCGGCCGCCGCAATTGAAGGCGCGGTGGACAATTTCGCGCGCATCACCGAGATCACCCGGAACATTTACCGCCAGGGCAGCGTTAAGGGCGTGCTGTTCACCGCGGTCAACGAAATCGGGCGGCACTGGAATGCCAGCCGCTGCATCGCTGGGCTGTGCACGCCGGGCAAGCCGCCATCGGCGGCGCTGGAATACTGCACCCCGGGCGTGAAGCCGGCCGACGTCATGGCGGTGGTCAAGCTGGTCATGAGCTGCCTCGCGCTTTCGGTGCGGCATGGCACGGTCATGCTGCTCAACGTGCCCAAGGCGCCGGAAATGGATTCTATCCGCGAACACATCCAAGGTCTGGAGATCGAATCCCTTCTGGCCGTGCCGCTGATGGATGGCGATGAGTTTGCCGGCATCCTGATCCTGGAGCAGTGCGGCGCGCCGCGCAACTGGCGCCCCACCGACGAAGCCGTGCTCAAGACCATCGCCGAGCAGATGATCCTGGCGGTCAACAACGCCCGCCTGCGCAGCCTGGTCAAGACCCTCGCCATCACCGACGAGCGTTCCGGATTGCTCAAGCGCTCCTCCTACGTTGACGTGCTGCTGTCGGAGGTGAAGCGCTGCCTGGAGCAGAGCTCGACCTGCTGCATCATGCTCATGCACTTCGGCAAGACCTCGTCGCTGATCAAGGAGTACGGCGAAGCGGCGGTGGAAACGCTGGTTCAGCAGCTCGGGCAGGTGATCAACGGTCACATCCGCCAGGCCGACGTGGCGGTGCGTTACGATCTCACCACCATCGCGCTGCTGCTGGCCGACACCGGCGAGAAGAACGCGTTCTTTGTCGTGGACAAGCTCCGCAAGGTGCTGGCCAATGTCCATCTCCCGGGTAAATCCACGCCGCCGTCGATGACTGTCGGAATTGCCGAAGCCGTCATGCAGGCGCGCTTCGATTCGGTGGACATCGTCTGCGAGCTGATCAACCGCGCCGAACGCGCCCTGGAAGCAGCCAAGTCCGGGGGCGCGAACACCGTCAAGGCGCTCGCCAACGTGCTCGATGCCGACGCGGTTACAGCGTAAAAAAGCTCAGGGCACAAGGCACAAGGTTTGATTCCTCTTCGATGTCTGTCGCGGCAGCACTTCGAATTTTCACTACAGTTTTCAAAACGAAAATCGAAGTCTCCGCCTTCCACCTTGTGCCTTGCGATTTGCGCCTAGCGCCTTGCGCCTAGAGCCTTGCGCCTACTAGACTGAACGGTTCAGTTACTCTCCAGGGACCTCTCTGTATGCTGAAGCCAAGTGATATCGCTATCGTCAGCGGGGCGCGCACCCCGATGGGCCGCTACTGCGGCAAGCTGCGCGACTTTACCGCCATGGAACTGGGCGCGGTGGCCGCCAAGGGCGCGATCGAGCGCGCCCAGATGGACCCCAAGGAATTCGACCACGCCATCTTCGGCAACGCGCAGCAGACTTCGGCCGACGCCATGTACGGCGCGCGCCACGTCGCCCTGCGCGCCGGATTGCCGATTGAAACGCCGGCCTTAACCGTGAACCGCCTGTGCGGGTCGGGCATGCAAGCCATCGTGACCGCGGCGCAATTGATTCAGCTCGGCGAAGCGCAGCGCGTGCTCGCCGGCGGGATGGAGTCCATGTCGCAGGCGCCGCACGTCATCCGCGGCGCGCGCTGGGGCCTCGGTTTCGGCGAAGGCAAGCTGGAAGATTCTCTGATGGTCGCGCTGCTCGACACCTGGTGCGGCCTGCAGATGGCCAACACCGCCGAACTTTACGGAGAGCAGCAGGGCATCACGCGCGAGATGCAGGACGAGCTTGCCTTCCAATCGCAGCAGAAAGCCGCGGCGGCGCAGAAGGCCTGCCGCTTAAAGGAAGAAACCGTCCCGGTTCCGCTAAGGAACCGCAAGGGCGAGCCCTCGGGCGAAATGTTTGAGCAAGACGACCACCTGCGCCCCGAAACGACAATGGAAGGTCTGGCCAAGCTCAAGCCCTCGTTCGGCAAGAACGGAACGGTGACCGCGGGCAATGCCAGCGGTATCGTGGACGGTGGCGCGGCGGTTGTCGTCATGTCGGTTGAAGAAGCGCAGAAGCGCGGCAAGAGACCGCTGGGGCGCATCGTGAGCTGGGGCATTGCGGGCGTGGAGCCGAAGTTTATGGGACGCGGCCCGGTGCCGGCCTCGCGCATTGCGCTCGAAAAAGCCGGCCTGAAGCTCGAAGACATGGACCTGATCGAGGTCAACGAGGCCTTCGCGGCGCAGTACCTCGGCGTAGAAAAAGAACTTGGCCTCGATCGTAGCAAAGTGAACGTGAACGGCGGCGCGATTGCGCTCGGGCATCCGTTGGGCGCCACCGGCACGCGCTTGGTCATCACCATCTTGCACGAAATGCGGCGGCGGAATGCGCGATACGGCTTGGCCACGGCTTGTATCGGCGGCGGTCAGGGAATTGCGATGATTGTGGAGAATTTGGCCTAGGGTTTAACCACGGATCGCCACCGATTCTCGCGGATCGGAATTACTTTGCAATGATTTTTCTTTATCCGTGTGCATCCGTGAAAATCCGTGGTTAATAAGAGAGGGCATATGGACATCAAGAAAGTAGGCGTTCTCGGCTGTGGGCTGATGGGTTCCGGCATTGCCCAGGTGTGCGCCACCGCCGGGTTCGACGTCACCGTGCTCGAGGCCGAGCAGCGCTTCCTCGACAAAGGCTTTTCCGGCATCGAGAAGTCGCTTGCCAAGTTTGCCGAAAAAGGCAAGCTCAAGGAAACGCCCGACGCGATCCGCGCGCGGCTCAAGGGCACGCTCAAGCTTCAGGATCTTGCGGACTGCGACCTGATCATCGAAGCCATCATTGAAAACGTGGAAGAGAAGAAGAAGATGTACGCCTCGCTCGACGCGGTGGTGAAGCGCGACGCCATCTTCGCCAGCAACACTTCTTCCATCTCGATTACCGAGTTGGCGGCGGCCACCAAGCGTCCCGACCGCTTCATCGGCCTGCACTTTTTCAATCCCGTGCCGCTGATGCAATTGGTCGAGGTGGTGCGCACCATCACCACCGCGCCCGAGGTCTTCGAAACCGGATACGCCTTCGCGCAGAAGGTCGGCAAGGTGCCGGTGCGCACCAGCGACAAGACCGGGTTCATCGTCAATCGCCTGCTGGTGCCGTACCTGCTCGACGCCATCCGTGCCTACGAAGAGGGCGTGGGCTCGATCACCGACATTGACACCGCGATGAAGCTCGGCTGCGGCTACCCGATGGGGCCGTTCACGCTGCTGGATTTTGTCGGGCTGGACACCACCTACTACATCACGCAAGTGATGTTCGACGAATTCAAGGAGCCGCGCTTCGCTTCGCCGCCGCTGCTCAAGCGCCTGATCATGGCCGGGTGGTATGGCAAGAAATCCGGCAAAGGCTTCTACGACTGGTCCGATCCCGCGAAGCCCGTGCCGCAGGACGCCGCGCTGCAAGGGGTCGCTACGACGGAGAAGGCAAGCGTCGCGGCAGATTAACTGTACGGGTTGTGGCGCCCCTCCGGGGCTCAGATGTTCTTAGTTGTGCTTACCCACGGCTGCCGCCGTGGGCTAACGAAGTCCGCCGCTCCGCGGCTGCTGTTGCGTCATATTCCGCATAATGGAGAAGCTTATGGCCTCTTCTGCAGTTCCAAGTTCGTTCGCGAACATCCTTTTCGAAAAGAAAAACTCCATTGCCTACGTCACCATCAACCGGCCGAAGGTTCTTAACGCGCTCAACATGGCGACCATGGAAGAGCTGCGCGCGGTGTTCCACGCCATCAAGGCCGACGATGCCATCCGCGTCGTCATCCTGACGGGCGCGGGCGAAAAAGCCTTTATTGCTGGCGCCGATCTCAACGAGCTTGCCAAGCACAACGCGGTCGAAGGCAAGGCGTACACGCACAAGGGCCAGAGCGTGCTCAACCTGATCGAGAACCTGGGCAAGCCGGTGATCGCCTGCATCAACGGCTTTGCGCTGGGCGGCGGTTGCGAGCTCGCCATGGCGTGCACCATGCGCCTGGCCAGCGACAACGCCAAGCTCGGACAGCCCGAGGTCCACCTCGGCATCATTCCCGGCTACGGCGGGACACAGCGCCTGCCGCGGCTGGTCGGCAAGGGTATTGCCATGCAGTTGGTGCTCTCCGGCGAAATGATCACCGCCGCCGAAGCGCACCGCATCGGGCTGGTCAATGAAGTGGTGCCGCAGCCGGAGCTGATCGCGCGCGCCGAGGCCATCGCGCAGAAGATCATTGCCAACGCCCCGCTCGCCGTGCAGTACGCCATCGAGGCGATCAACAAGGGCATGGAGATGACGCTGCAGGAAGGCCTGTACCTGGAAGCCACGCTGTTTGGCGTCTGCTGCGCGACGGAAGACAAGACCGAAGGCACGAAGGCGTTCCTGGAAAAGCGCGCGCCGAACTTTAAAGGAAAATAGTTAGCCACAGAGGACACAGAGGAACGAATGTTTCTCGCTAAGCTGTCCTCAGTGTCCTCTGTGGCTAAGTCTTCGAGATGATCAAATCACTACACAAGCTGCTGGTGGCGAGAAGCGAGCAGGATTACCGCGCGCTGGTGGAGTTTTTCGACGCGCTCGGCCTCACGCGGGGAGAATCCTGGGAAGGCCGCCGCAGCAAGGGAGTGAAGTTCGACGCGCGTGAAGCCGGCGTGGAGATCGGCATCGGACACGGCTTTCCCGACGCCGACCTGGTGATCGAAACCGACAGCGCCGATGTGACGTACGAAATCGCGACCAGGCGCGCCTTCAAAATCACCGGCGAAATTTCCGACACCGACTGGGGTGCACGCATGTTCACCCTGGAAATGCCCGCGGGCGCCGGCCGCCTTACGGTCTTTTCGTATAAGGAAAACTGGCGCGCCGCCAACACGCGCGAAGGCAAACTGGACGCAACCGGCCTGCGCTTCGCGATTGTTGTCGGCCGGTTCAACGCGTTCATCACCGAGCGTCTGCTCGCCGGGGCGCAGGACGCGCTGCACCGTCTGGGAGCGGATGCGCAGAACATCGCCATCGTTCGCGTTCCCGGCTCGTTTGAAATTCCTGCGGCGGCGCGGATGCTGGCGAAAACCGGGAAACACGACGCCATCATCTGTCTCGGCTGCCTGATCCGCGGCGAGACGGCGCATTACGAAGTCATTGCCAACGAGGTCACGCGCGGCATCGGACAGTCGGCGCAGGAAACCGGCGTGCCGCATGCGTTTGGCGTTCTGACTTGCGACACGCTGGAGCAGGCGATTGACCGCGCCGGACTGAAAGCCGGCAACAAGGGCTGCGACGCCGCCTTGGCTGCGGTGGAGATGGCGCAACTGAAGTCTTCAGTCGGCAGTCTTCAGTCGTCAGCCAGTGCTGCGCTGCCGATAGGCAAGCGCCCTGCATCCAATCGCAAGGCGAAAAGGAAACAGGCAAGCCGGAGGCACGCGCGACGAAAGTAGGTTGAGAGCAGCGTCCGCGACTCACAACTCAAAACTCATAACTCACAACTGCTGAAGACTGAAGACCGAAGACTGACGACTATGGGTTCTCGCCGCAAATCCCGCGAACTGCTGTTGCAGATGCTGTTTCAGTCCGACATGGGCAAGCAGCCTCCCGAGGAGGTCCGCCGCACTTTCTGGGCCGAGCGCAACGACATGGACGACGAGGTCCGCGATTTCGCCGAAAAGCTGTTCGGTGTGGCCCAGGAACGAGCCGGCGAAATTGACCGCATTATCGAGCAGCACGCCGTGAACTGGCGCATGGAGCGGATGGCGGCCGTGGACCGCAACCTGCTGCGCGCCGCGGTGGCGGAATTTTTCGCCATGCCGCAGACGCCCCGGCCGGTGATCATCAATGAGGCAATCGAGATCGCGCGCCGCTACTCCTCCCCTGAGTCCATCGTCTTTATTAACGGCGTGCTAGACTCGATCGCCCGCGGCCTGGATAAACAAACTCCCTAGCGATTTCTTGACGCACGATTTATTGTTTTGCCGTCGATGGCCGACCGCCGACGGTCGGCGCGGATCACCGATCAACGATCACCGACAGCCATGACCTGGTCCGACGAAGCCAACGAAATTGTTGCCGAACTGATCGGCGCGCTGCCGGCGCCGGTCCGCGACGCTGTCAAAGACAACATGGAAAACCGCGCCGAGTCGCTCACCGCCGATGAGGGCGAGGACGAAGTCTCGATGGAAACCGCGGTGCGCGCTTTCATCGAGGCGACGCCCGGCGATCTCCGCAGCCGCCTCAAGCACACCCTCACCTACCACGGCATCGATCCCGAGGATTACGAGGAAGCGTTCAGCTCGTAGCAGGCTCCAGGCTGCAGGCTCAAGGCTACAGGCAAGAACGATAGAAGCAATGACGATAACAAAGAAGCCCTCGCATTTCGCGAGGGCTTTTTGCCTGAAGCCTGAAGCCGAGAGCCTGAAGCCTACTTGGGTCTAACCGCCACCAGGTCCGGCGTGAACGACACGGAAATTTGCTGCGCGTCGCTGCCGCCGGCCACGTCAATGCGATGAACGGCGTTGTCGCTGCCGCCGACGTACAGCTTGGCGCCGTCGAGTGTCGCTCCGCCGGTCAAGGCATTGGCGCCGTTCGCCAGCGGAATGGCAAACGGCGTCGCCGTCGCCGTCGTTAGCCCGAGCAATTGTCCAAGGTCACTGGTCACGAACGCCTTGGATCCGTCCGATAACACGATCAGCTGGCGCGCCGTGAACGCTCCCACGCCAAAATTCACGCTGGTCAGAGTATCGGACAACGGTGGCGGACAGGCGACGCGGGTGGTCGTGACTTTGATCACGTCAATCCCTGGGGAATCCACCGCCAGCACGGTACCCGCGTTCGGCAGCGGACTCAGGAAGCTGGGCGCTCCGGGTGTTGCAATGCTGTCGTCCAGCGAATTGTCGCAAGCCGCGCGCGCCGTCACGGCTGCTCCCGGCGCGCCTCCGGCAAAGTAGGCGAACGCGCCGTTCGGCAGGAATTTCACGTCGTTCGCGGCGCCGCCCAGGGAAATGGGGTGGAACGATCCCTGCGTCCAGAAGTACAGGTTGTTGCCGGCAACGATGTACGCTCCCCGGCTGTCGGGGGTGAAGTCGGCGGCGTTAGCTGCCAGGATCGGCGAGGTCTCGGTCGCGATCCCGCTTCCCACGGCAAGCACCCACAGCGTGTTGGAGCCGGCCACAATCAGCCGGTTGCTGTCCGGAGATATCGCCAGCACGGTACCGACCACGCCAGTGTTCTGCGCGACCGCGCCACTGGCTGTATCGAACGCCATCAACCCGGCGCTGCTGCCAAGATACCCGGCGGAGCCGATCCGATTGAAGAGGAATGAATTGGGCATGGCGGGCAGCGTGATTGCGGTGCCCGCGGTGTTGGTGCCGGTGTCGATCGGCACCAGCGAGGTGGCGCCGGTTCCGGTGGCGTAGACCGTCGTTGCCGACGTTCCCCCCACCGTGCCGGTGGCCGCGTTGCTGTACACCGAGGCCAATCCGATGTTGCAGGATCCGGCGCAACTCGCCGAAATGCTAGTCGCTCCCGCCGCCACTGCCGTGACCAGCGCCACCGAGTTCACGTTCGCAACCGCCGGCTGGGTACTCGACCAGTTCAGCGGCGCGCTTACCGACACTCCGTGGCTGTCCACCACGTCGGCTGCCAGGCTGACCGTGCTCCCCGCCGCGCCCAGGGAGAACGTCGTGTCCGGCCCGCTGGCGAGGTGAATGTTAATGCTCTGCACCGGGCAGGTCACCCACGTCGCTGCCGTACTGTTGACCGACGTTACGGACGCGACAATGCCAGTCTGGCCGGGCGTCTTGCCGGTCACCAGCCCGTTGGTGTCCACCGTGCCAACGACGACCGAGAGAGTCGACCACGTAAACGGGCCCACCGTCGAGGTGATATCCACGTTATTGTTGAACGCCCTGGCCGACAGTTGCTGCGTCTGCCCTGACGAAACGCAATTCACCACCGAAGGGCTGACCGTTACCCGGTCAACGTGCAGGTGCGTGTACACCGGCACCGTGCCGGTGGCTGTACCGCTGGTAATGGTGATGCTAGCCGTGCCCGGCTGCACGCCCGTCGTGTCACAGACGATGAAATTCGTGTCCCACTTTCCCGCACACACAGCACCCGCGGTGGAGACGGTTGCGACCGCGGTATTGCTGGATGAGTAGGTGAAGGTCGGCGGGTTGCTGACCGCGGTTCCGTTCGCGTCGGTCACCGTGGCGCTGATCGTGGCCACGTCGCCCAAATTGAGCGAGATGGAGGAAGGAGTCGCCGTGACCGTATTCGTACTCGTACTCGTACTGCTGCTGCTGCTGCCGCCGCATCCGGCGAGCGCGAGCATGAGGACAACGACAAGCGCCGCGCCCAGACGCGGGCGGGCAGGGAGTTGCAACTTGCCAATTGCCTGGATCCTGAACTCTGATGCCTGAAGCCTGGATATGACTGCCGACCGCCGCATGCTTCCTCCCCGCCCGACCTTCAGGCCGGACGGTTCCTTTTGCAAGGTCTTGGGAAAGAACTCAGTGTAGAAGCTGATGAGATTTTCGGCAACTTGAGGCGTTAAGGCGGCGTGAGCGCAGCGGGAGCCGCCTGCCGAAATCCCGACCCTGAGCGCAGCGAGGGGGAGGGATCTCTCGTCAGCATGAGCCGAGCGCAGCGCGGGATCTCAGCGCTCGGGAGCCTGCAGAGCCTGCCCTGAGCGAAGTCGAAGGGCGAAATCCCGAGCGCAGCGCGGGACCTGCTCCATCGCTGGTGCGCCGAGTCGAATCCACGGCCCACCCTGGTGAATCCAAGAACTGGAGCGAATTCACCTTTCGCCTGCGGTTGACGCCTCGCGCCTGAGTTGTTATATTCAAAAGGTTCTGCGAGTTAAGTTTGGCTTGCTTGTAGCGGCTGAGTTTCACCTGTAAGGGTGCCCTCGCTGAAACGTTCCTGCGCTGCCTCACCGTCTTCGGTGGGGGTATGCAGGACGAGGAAGACGAAACGGAACACCTACCGCTTCGGCTCGGTGTCACCGTCGTCCTTCCCAGCCTAACGGAAACCGAAATCTCCCGCTCCGTGGCGGGATTTATGGCGGCCTCAGGCCGGCCAGCAACGAATGCACGAGCGTGCGGCGCTGTGCCCGCCGGAGTTTGCGGAGAGGCGCGGTTGCGCATTCTCGGGAGTGACGGGTCCCGGGCACGCGCCGGTTTGGCGCGGGATGGGGCAGAAGGAGCAGCCAAGAGTGCCTACGTTTAATCAGTTGGTGCGCAAGGGGCGTACTGCCCCGAATTACAAGACGGCCAGTCCGGCCCTGCAGTCCTGCCCGCAGAAGCGCGGCGTCTGCACCCGCGTCTATACCCAGACGCCGAAAAAGCCGAACTCCGCCCTGCGCAAGGTCGCCCGCGTCCGTTTGACCAACGGCATCGAGGTGACCACGTACATTCCCGGCGTCGGCCACAACCTGCAGGAGCACTCCATCGTGCTCATCCGCGGCGGCCGCGTGAAAGACCTTCCGGGCGTGCGTTATCACGTGATTCGCGGCACTCTGGATGCGGTCGGCGTCGCCAACCGCAAGCAGGGCCGCTCCAAGTACGGCGCCAAGAGACCCAAAGCTTAGTGGTCAGTGGCCAGTGGTCAGTGGCCAGCGAATCAACGATTTGAACGCTCAAGCCGGCAGCAAGCGGCCAAGAGCGAAGAGCTAAAAGCTATGCCAAGAAAAGGACACACTCCGAAGCGTGAAGTTGCCGCCGACCCGATCTACGGTTCGACGCTGGTCACCAAGTTCATCAACTCGATGATGTGGGGCGGCAAGAAGTCCACCGCCGAGAACATCTTCTACTCGTCGATGAAGAAGATGCAGGAGAAGGGCGGCGACGAAGCTTTGAAGCTGTTCAAGAAGGCGGTGGAGAACGCCAAGCCGGTGCTGGAAGTCAAGACCCGCCGCGTCGGCGGCGCCAACTACCAGGTCCCGGTGGAAGTGAACCCCGATCGCCGCACCTCGCTCGCCATCCGCTGGCTGATCGGTTACAGCCGCGGCCGTGCCGAGAAGGGCATGACCGACAAGCTCAGCAATGAACTGCTCGACGCCGCCAACAATCGCGGCGCCGCGATCAAGAAGAAGGAAGACGTTCACCGCATGGCGGAAGCCAACAAGGCCTTCGCTCATTATCGTTGGTGACAACGACTACGAAATTACGCAATGGCTAGACTGGTTCCATTAGATCGTTGCCGCAACATCGGCATCATGGCGCATATCGACGCCGGCAAGACCACGACGACGGAGCGCGTCCTGTTCTATACAGGCCGCACCCACCGCATCGGCGAGGTCCACGAAGGCACCGCCACGATGGACTGGATGGAGCAGGAGCAGGAGCGCGGGATCACCATCACCAGCGCCGCTACCACCTGCACCTGGCGCGATGAGCGGATCAACATCATTGACACGCCCGGCCACGTGGACTTCACGGCCGAGGTGGAGCGATCGCTGCGCGTGCTCGACGGCGCGGTCGCCGTGTTCGACGCTGTGCATGGCGTCGAGCCGCAATCGGAGACGGTCTGGCGCCAGGCCGACAAGTACGGTGTCCCGCGCATTTGCTTCATCAACAAAATGGACAAGACCGGCGCTGATTTCGAGCGCGCCGTCGAGACCATCCGCAAGCGCCTCAACGCCCGTCCGGTCGCCATCCAGCTTCCCATCGGCAGCGAATCCAATTTCAAAGGCGTCATTGATCTCTTCGAAATGAAGGCCATCGTATGGCTGGAAGAGACCCTGGGCGCCAAGTTCGAAATCCAGGACATCCCCGAGAACCTGAAGAAGAAGGCCAACGCGTTCCACAGCCAGTTGGTGGAGACCATCGTCGAGAACGACGACGACCTCCTCCACAAATACATGGAAGGCGAGATCATCACGGCGGACGAGCTCAAGAAGTCGCTGCGCAAGAGCGTGATCGGCCTGAAGCTGTTCCCGGTGCTGTGCGGCTCGGCCTTCAAGAACAAGGGCGTGCAGCCCATGTTGGACTCGGTGGTGGATTTCCTGCCCTCCCCGGCCGATATCCCGCCGGTCAAGGGCATGGATCCCAACACCGGCAAAGAAGTGGAGCGCGCCCCCGACGACAACGCCCCGCTGGCTGCGCTGGCATTCAAGATCATGACCGACCCGTTTGTCGGCCAGTTGGCATTCATCCGCATCTACTCCGGCCAGCTCAAGACCGGGGACAGCATCTGGCTGCCGGCCAAGAACAAGCGAGAGCGCATCGGCCGCCTGCTGAAGATGCACGCCAACAAGCGTGAGGAGATCAGCGAAATCTACGCCGGCGACATCTGCGCCTGCGTTGGGCTGCGCACCATCACCACCGGCGACACCATCTGCGACGAGACCAGCCCCATCGTGCTGGAATCGATCGTATTCCCGGCGCCGGTGATCGCGGTCGCGGTCGAACCCAAAACCAAGGCCGACCAGGAAAAGATGGGCGTCGCGCTCGGGCGCCTGGCGCAGGAAGATCCGACCTTCAAGGTCAACACCGATCCCGACAGCGGCCAGACCATCATCAGCGGCATGGGCGAGCTGCACCTGGAAATCATCATTGACCGCATGATGCGCGAGTTTAAGGTGGAGGCCAACGTCGGCAAGCCGCAGGTCGCCTACCGCGAGACCATCCGCAAGCCGTCGCAGGCGGAGGGCAAGTTCATCCGCCAGACCGGCGGGCGCGGCCAGTACGGGCACGTCAAGATCAAGCTCGAACCCAACCCGGGCAAGGGTTACGAATTCGAGAACGAAATCGTCGGCGGCTCGGTGCCCAAGGAATTCATCAAGCCGGTGGACCACGGGATCAAGGAAGCTCTGGAAGGCGGCATCCTGGCGGGCTACCCGATGGTGGACGTCAAGGCCATCCTCTACGACGGCAGCTACCACGACGTGGATTCCAGCGAAATGGCCTTCAAGATCGCCGGCTCCATGGCGTTCAAGGAAGCCGCGCGCCGGGCCACGCCGGTGCTGCTGGAGCCGGTGATGTCGGTCGAGGTCGTGGTGCCGGAAGATTTCATGAGCGCCATCATCGGCGACCTGAACTCCCGCCGCGGCCGCATCGAGGGCATGGAACACCGCGCCGGATCGCAGGTCATCAAGGCGATGGTGCCGCTGAGCGAAATGTTCGGCTACGCCACGCAGATGCGCTCCAACACCCAGGGCCGCGCGACTTTCTCGATGCATTTTTCGCGTTACGAAGAGGTGCCGCGCTCGGTGTCGGACGAAATTATCGCCCGGGTGCAGGGCAGGGCAGTGAACAGGTAAGAGCCATAGCCCGGCGCGTTAGCGCCGGGGAAGTGAAGAGATTAGAAAACAAGTCCCGCAGGGACGATTGACGGAGCAAGTATGGCGAAAGAAAAATTTGCGCGCACCAAGCCGCACGTAAACGTGGGCACGATCGGTCACATCGATCACGGCAAGACGA